>JBAVAV010000432.1:0-5393 GCA_049585895.1 Candidatus Sulfotelmatobacter sp.
TTTCTCGCCGTTCTGACATCTCCCAGATCGGTCGGTGGAATAATTCGGTAGGACAGTCCCAGCAGTGGTCCGGAGGTTAGTTTTCGAAAGATATGCTTACGCCATGCAAAGGGGCGAAATACCAGCGCCGAAGCACGGGTGAGCACTTGAACCTGTGCGTGTTTTTCATGCAGGAGCGCTGCGTATTCGAGTGCGCTCTGGCCCTTTCCCACCACCGCAACCCGCTTATTTCTGAATTGCGAAAAATCTCTTAACTCTGAGGAGTGAGGAGCAAGCTCCCGCGGTATGCCGGCAAACTGCTCCGGCCGATGAGAGAAGGGACCGATGCCAAGCGCCACAACCACCGACTTGGCATGGAACCTTTCACCGTCATCCAGGGTAAGCTCAAAGATATTTCCGTCATAGGAGAGCTTCTGAACACGACGGGTATCGAGATTAGGCGCAACTTGTTTTTGAAACCAATCTCCGTAGCGAATGAAGTCTTCGATAGGGACTGGATCGGCGATTTTGCGTCGCAATGATTTTTCATAGGCTGCGATGGAGAGGTGCTTTTGCGGAGCGGCAATATTGGAGGCTTCATTCTTCGAGCGGAGGAGCATTCCGCCCGGCATATTCTTTTTCCAGAACGCCATCGACTGCCCGATGACGTAGGGCTCTACGCCTGCGTCTTGCAGATAGGCTGCTGCACTCAGTCCATAAGGGCCTGCTCCGACGATTACCACTTCCTTGGTTGGTACTGCTCGTCTCACGGGCGGACTTGAAACCGCCATTACGCTCGATTTGGACAAGACATTCTCCTGAGGAATGAACAATCCAGTTCGCTAAACTCGGGGGAAATCAAGAAACTCAGGTATTTTTGGAATTGGGAAGAGACAGTTGGGAATTTGATGTTGCGCTCTTTCGCTTTGAGCGTCAAGTTACGCAAGTCACCAGTGCGGTGCACTTGTAGCACTATCCTTTTAGGTTAATTAAGATGAGGTGCGGAAAGTCGCACTGCGACCAAGAGAACTTGGTCAAACTGCTCGCAAGTCCTGGGAATCGGGGTTCAAGCGGATTCTCGAATGTCAGAGCTTAATTACTTCCCGCGATGATCGACTCCGGAGAGATGGAAAGGAAAGAGTTGTCTAAGCAGATGAATGGTGCGGAAAGTCTGGTCGGCTCCTTAATAGCCGGCGGGGTTGACACGTGCTTCGCGAATCCTGGCACCTCGGAGATTCATCTCGTCGCCGCACTGGACCGGGTGCGAGGAATGAGGTGTGTGCTAGGTCTCTTTGAAGGCGTTGTGACCGGGGCCGCCGACGGCTATGCGCGCATGGCTGAAAAACCGGCAAGTACTCTCCTACATCTTGGCCCGGGTCTGGGCAACGGTCTGGCCAATCTGCACAATGCATATCGAGCGCACGTGCCGCTGGTCAATATCGTCGGCCAGCATGCCACTTATCACCTGCGGCACGACACACCCCTCAATTCCGATATCGAAGCCATCGCGCGGCCCTACTCCAAATGGTTGCGTACATCCCAGTCTTCCTCCGAAGTAGGTCGCGACGCAGTAGAAGCGATCATCGCGGCGCGTACCGCGCCCGGCCAGATTGCCACGCTGATCGTGCCCGCCGATGTGGCTTGGAGCGAGAGCGGAACGGTTGCTGCGCTTCCCGCTTTACCAAAGCCTGCTTTACCCGCGACGGCAACTGTCGAGCGCACAGCAGCCATGCTGCGCTCGGGCTTGCCAACCGCCATTCTGATTGCGGAGAATGCTTCGTACGGTGACGGACTGGCCTCTGCTGGCCGCATCGCGGCGGCCACGGGCGCCAAACTGCTGGCTCCCTATCCTATTACTCGCCTGCAACGGGGAGCGGGAATTCCGAGAGTGGACCGGGTGCAATATGTCCTCGAACAAGGGATTGAGCAGTTTAAGGAGTTTCGTCAGTTAATTCTGGTGGGTGCACAGGCTCCTGTCGCATACTTCGCCTACCGCGGAAAAAGCAGTGTATTCACTTCACCGGAGTGTGAGATCCATACACTGGCGATCCCTGGGGAAGATTATGTTGGCGCGCTCGACGCGCTGGCGGCAGCCTTGTCGGTACGCGGGAAAGAGTTGCCGGCGGAAAAAGCGGACCGGCCCCCGATGCCCAGCGGGGAAATCACGCTGCAAGGACTCGCAGCGGCGGTTGGGGCTCTCTTGCCCGAAAATTCCATCGTGGTCGACGAGTCCATGACATCGGGCCGTGGACTGATGGCCGCAACCAAGGGAGCTCCGCCACATGACTGGTTGGGTAACACGGGAGGATCGATTGGAATAGCCTTGCCACTGGCGGTCGGCGCAGCAGTGGCCTGCCCGGATCGACGCGTCTTGTGCCTGACTGCCGATGGAAGCGGCATGTATACACTACAGGCGCTGTGGACGATGGCGCGGGAGGGCCTCAACGTCACGACTGTGGTTTTCGCAAACCGCGATTACGCGGTCCTGAAGCGCGAGTTTTCCTACCTGGGTGTAGGCAGCCCTGGACCTCGGGCCGCCGATCTGTTTGAGATCGGACGCCCTGACCTGGACTGGGTGCTCTTGGCGAAGGGAATGGGGGTGCCTGGCACCCGGGTTACATCGCTGGATGCGTTCGGGAAGGCGCTACGGGCAGGATTGAAGGGAGAAGGGCCGACGCTAATTGAAGTAGTTCTGTAGAGCCTGGCGGCTCGGCGTCGTTAACGTGCGTGTGCGAATTGGGCCATCTTGGCTAGCTCGCCCTTGATAACTTTTCCGGTCGGAGTCAGCGGCATCGATTGAACCAGCAGAATTTGCGACGGCCGCTTGTACGGGGCCAGGTGTTTTGCGAGGTGTTGGGCCAATTCGTTCTCCGGAGTTGGCGAGGATGGCAAGAGTTGCACGAAGGCGACGACTTCTTCACCGCCTTCCGTTTCCCCGACCGGCCGCCCAATCACCGCGGAACGCACCACCGCGGGATGCGCGTTCAGCACCGCCTCGACCTCCGCCGGGTAGACATTCAGCCCAAAGCGAACAATCAATTCCTTGGTTCGGCCAACGATGAAAAGATATCCGTTTTCCATACGCGCAAGGTCGCGGGTGTTAAACCATCCTTCCGGATTGATAGCCACGGCTGTCTCTTCTGGCGCGCGATAGTAACCCTTCATGACGTTGGGACCGCGCACCCACAATTCGCCGACGTCTCCGGCCGCCACAGGATTTTGATCGGATCCGATCAGCTGGACTTCCACTCCCGGGAGAACCTGCCCCACGGAGGTGTCGGTTCGGTGCTCTCCCACTTTGGCCTGGGAAATGTTAGGAGAGCACTCCGTGACGCCATATCCGTTGTGCAGCACCATGCCGAAGAGGCTCTCCACCTGCGATTTCAGCGCTGGCTGGAGCGGCGCCCCGGAAGATGAAATTATGCGAAGGGCGGGAAACTGGAGCGACCTCAACCCCTTCAACTTTGCATATTCTGCCAGCAGGGAAAACATCCCGGGAGCGCCCAACACAACCGTCAACCGATCTTTTTCTAGCGTAGCCAGGGCTGCTACCGGGTCGAAGCGTGATGCCAAATACAACGTCGCACCGCTCAGCAACGAACCCAAAAGGACCACGGAAAGACCGACCGCGTGCGACATCGGCAAGACGCCATAGAGGCGGTCCTCCGGACTGAGGGACCGGATTTTGGCTGACACCGCCGCGACGAACAACAGGTTCTGGTGCGTCAGCATGACTCCCTTAGGAAGCCCGGTTGTCCCAGACGTATAAATCAACGCGGCGACGCGTTGCGCAACGTCGGGGTCTATAGGTTCCGGGTCAACTTTCTCATTCAGCGGACCGATTGCCATCGGACCCGGACCCGTCACCTCTTGAACGACCGCGCCATGCCGCTTGGCATGTTCCCGGGCATGCGGCGACACGCTGGTGGTGTAGATAACGCGCCGGGCGCCACAGTGGTCGCGAATCTCATCGACTTCTCGCGGGGAAAGACGCGCATTGATCAACACCGGCCACGCGTCGAGACCGGCCAGCGCTAGCAGAATCGCAACGAATGGCCGGCAGTTCTCGCAGACGATCATGACGCGGTCACCCGGGCGCACACCCGAGTCGAGAAGCCAGCGCTGCGCGTCAGCGACAGCAGATGCAAGCTGCCGATAGGTCCAGGTGCCGGATGCTTCCACCAGAGCCGGTCGCTCCGGGCAACGCTCGGACCATGGCTTGATAACGTCGCTGATGCGCTCAGGAAAGTTCATCAAAAGATCAGGAACGTCGTTGTGGCCTTTACGCGGACCGTGCAGTCCGTTCTACTCCTGATTCGGACGGAACTGGCGAGCGGCAAAGCCAGATCTCCCGCCAGTAGGCGAACTCGCCGCGCGGACAGCCGCCAAAGGCCACGCAGGCGCATCCGCAGAACGAATCTTCCAGGAACACCGTATTGCGGAGTTGCCGCATTTCCCCCGTGCCATCCACAATAATTTTATCGACCTTGCGCTCCACCTTGCGCAGTTCACCACACGAGCGCCCCATGTCCGGGGTAAAGTAGAGTCCGCGGTTGTAACCATTTTTATTCACAGTCTCTGCGATACTCTTCACCGATTTGATTTCGATCAATTCTCCGGATCGCAGATTCAAGTTCTCTACTGGCGTAGAATGTCGATCTCCTCGTGCGTACGCTCCGAGAAATAACTTCCGGACTCTCCAGAACAGCCATACGGCAATACGGTGCGCCATTTCGAGGACGCTGCAGTTGCCGGCGCGGACTTCGCTGAAGCACTTTCCGAATCGCCCCCAGCGGGACAGTTCGGTGGTGGCATTGAGTATTTCGCTGGCCTGACAAAAGTAGGTTGTTGGACCAGTCGACGTCTTAAGCCGGGATCGCAGCGGTTTAGTGACTTCCGCATCCACAATCGACTGGATCGTGCCTGGCCCCTCGGCTTTGCGCAGCCAGGATTCGCGCCAAAAAATCATACAGGCCTTCTGACAACCATCGTGCGCCGCGCCCGAACAACGTAACCCTTCGAGGAGAACGACGTCCTCCGCAGGAAATTCCCTCATGCCCGAGCCTGGCCCGTAGTAGCAGGTCTTCACCACGCGCTTGGAGACCCGAAACCTTTTCCCGCACAAGTCCACCATTTCCGGCATGAATGGCAGCTTGTCGAGTGCGCCGTCGGCGTCCAGGGTCTGTAGAATTTCTTCTGGAGACTTTACGTCCACAAAGTCGCCCGGGCGAAGTTTCGCGGTCGCGAGCTTCACTGTTCTTGCATTTCGTGCGGAGAATTGGGAGTGAGCATTCTGCCATCTACCTGCTAGTGGACCACTGGAGCTTTTTCAGCTGCGCGAGCTTTCTCCCGTATCCTATCCATCGGCTCTCTGATGCTGGGAGTGCGGGCAATCACCCAGACGATGAACTGGT
>JBAVAV010000433.1:0-1743 GCA_049585895.1 Candidatus Sulfotelmatobacter sp.
GCGAAGTGGTGGCGCGGGAGTAGTCGCGCTTCTCCAGGCCGAGGAAGACGTCTTTGAACTGGTTCATCCCGGCGTTAGTAAACAGCAACGTGGGATCGTTCTGCGGGACGAGCGACGACGAATGCACTTCCCTGTGCCCCTTTTGCACAAAGAAGTCCAGAAACTTGCGCCGGATTTCGGAACCGGTCAGCATCGAGTAAGCAAACTTAAATTTTAGCACCGGAAAAACTTAACCACAGAGAGCCCCGCGGATCACAGAGAAAACCCGTGCCTTGCGCTCCTCTGTGACTCCCCGTGCCCTCTGTGGTTGATCTGTTCTTGCGGTTACTTCACCGCGTCGGCAGTTTTCTCCGAACCTTTCTTGACGGCGCTGCCGGTCTTCTTGGCGGCTTTGTCCGTACCCTTCGCTGTATCTTTGGCCGCCACTTTAGTTTCGTGGCCGGTCTTCTCCGCAGCTTTCCCGGTGTCCTTGCCCACCGTTTTGGCGGCGTGGCCCGTGGCCTTTGCTGCCGTCTTGGTCGCGGCGCCAGTCTTATCGGCGGCCTTCTCCGTGTCTTTGCCCGTGGTCTTGGCGGCTTTCTTCACTTCGCTGCCGGCGCCTGTGGAATTGTTCTGGTCTGTGCTGCTGGCGTCCTGGGCACGCACCAAAGGCGCTACGCTGAGTAACGCGGTCACAAGGATGGCTGCGAATCGCTTCTTCATACTCTCCTCCTGAACTTTGTGGGTTTGGTCTGCGAGTATGCAGCATCGCGCCGGCAGAAAGCAAACTCGCTACTCTTTTGAGATGCGGAATCCCAGCGCCAGGATCGCTTTCACCGTCTCCATCGCAGTGCCGCGGTCATAGGCTTTTTCCGAGTCCGGCAACTGTTCGTACGGCACCAGCGACGGATGCAGCTTGCGCGCATCGTCGCGATGAGCGCCCCAGCGCCACCCTTCCGCCATGCGCTGCTGCGCCCACACTTCATGCGCGTTGCGCGACAACCGTTCGGTCAACTCTTCCACTTCGCGCGGCAGCCTGATCGTCGACGTGTCCATCGGAGCCGGCCGGTAGTCCTTTGCACTCTTCGCACTCATGCGGTTTCGCTTTCTTCTTCCAGCGCGCTCAGGGTCTCGTCATCCACATCCCATTTCTTCAGGATCGTGAAAATCGTCTTTGAGCCGAATCCCGCCCGCGCCAGTTGCCGGAAGATCCGCGCCGCCTGCTTCTGGTCTTTGGGCTTTTGCAGCCGCTTCTTTCGCAGATATTCGCGGGCCTGCTTTTCTTCGCTCACGCCTTCATAAGATGTCTCCACGGCCTTGTCAATTAGGTCGACGTGCACGCCTTTTCGCTTCAGTTCGGTCACGACCCGCAACCGGCCAAATTTTTGATTGTCGCGCCGCAACGAAGAATACGACGCCGCGTACTGCGAATCGTTCAGGTAGCCCTGATCTTTTAAGCGCCGGATCACCAATTCGATCAGCGTCTTCCCGTACTCGCTTTCGGCTTCGTCCACTCGCGCGCGCATCAGGCGCTTCAGTTCGGCCACGGTGCGCATGCGCCGCGCCAGCGCGCCCACCGCGTAGGCATACAGCTCATCTTCGGAATACTCCTTCTTCGCCGGTCGCGGAAACGCCATACCAGCAACGATAGCGCAAGCGAGTCGCGCCAGTCTCATAAATATTCCCCGCGCCCTTTTCACAACGAAGTTGCAAATGCCAGATAAAAAAGGGCGCGCTCACGCGCGCCCATCTAAGGAGGAACAA
>JBAVAV010000434.1:0-2364 GCA_049585895.1 Candidatus Sulfotelmatobacter sp.
CCCTTCGTCTCATCGTCTCCGTCGGTAGCCAACGGCGTGGTCTACGTGGGCGATGGCGATGCTGAGTTTCACGCCTTTAGCGCCTCGGGATGCGGAAGTGCAACCTGCGCTCCTCTGTGGACGGGGACGGCAGTTGGCGAGCAGGCCGCGATCCTTTCTGCACCCGCAGTCGCCAACGGTTTGGTCTACGTGAGTGAGAACAATGGAATGGTGATGGTCTTCAACGCCAACGGATGCGGACAATCTTTCTGCCAGCCGATCACGCAACTGATGACCCAGAACGAACAGATCGTTTCTTCCTCGCCCGTAGTCGTCAACGGAAGCGTCTACTTCGGTTCGGCCAACCAGTTTTCTCCGCCGATCGGAAGGTTGTACGTGTTCAAGCGCTCGCGGTGAAAGATACGTATGTCGCGACAGCCGCCTCGGCTGTCCCGCATGGGCAAAGCCCGAGGATCGTGCGCCAGAGTCATGCGTAGCTCGCTTCATCTACGGCGACGGATTGCGGTTCGCGGCGTTTAGCAAGATGGTCAGCGGGGCTGCCTGTTCCGGCTTGACGTAACGATTCACCAGGAAGCGCTTACCATCTTTGGCCACGTCATAGGTAAAAACGTCGGTGCTGGAAATTGGAGCGCGACCGTAAATCTGGAACAGTGGGGCGGGCGTACCGGTGACGAATTCGTTCCCGCTGTTGACGGATACTGCCATCAACATGCCGTTGGGACCGATGTAGAAAATTTCTTTGCCATCTCCCCTCCACCGCGGTTCGCTGCCGCCGCCGCGCGACACCTGCCATTTCCCTGCGGCACTCGGGAACGACAGTCGCGCTCCAACCGCGCGTCCCGAGCGCGCGATAGACTTCGCCCATCCCTCCCGCGCCTAACGGAGAAATGACTTCATACGGCTCGAGTTTCATGCCGGAAGTGAGAGCCATGCGTGCGCGCAATTATAGCCCTAGCCGAGGTCCAAGTTGTGGCTATAGAATCGTCGCAGATTTCATCAGTGCTCGGGAACGGGTAATTCGTCTAGTCGAGATCCCTTTACCGCCGGCCAGATTCTTCTTCACATCTACGATCTGGCGGAAGAACGGAGACTCATGCGAAAGATTACAAAATGTGGATCAATCCTGCTTGCCTGCATTTTGACAGCAGCTGCGCAGCAAGCGTCGCAAAAGGAAAAGCCGAAGTTCAAAGCGATTTGGGAACCGGTCAACTATCCGTACGATGCGGAATTGCGGGACGTATGGTTCGTTAGCGCCGACGAAGGGTGGGTTGTCGGGCAGGTGAACTCCGACGCCGGAGACGGCGGAGTGATTCTGCACACCAAGGACGGTGGGCAGCATTGGGACGCACAATTGGGCGACCCGCATTCAGCGACGCGCGTTTTCGAGAGTGTGTTCTTCCTGGATGCGAAACACGGTTGGGCCACGGAAGCAGGGGGTGGTGCCCTGTTGCGCACGCAGGATGGCGAGACGTGGGATTCGGTGGCTCAACTGGGCAATCCGAAGACTTTCACATTTAGTACGCAGGAGGTGGGATTCTATCTGGAGGGCGAGAAGATCTATCGCAGCGGGGACGCTGGCCATACCTGGAAACAGGTTTTCACCTGCCGGACCAAGGTCGAGGTGGAGGGCCTGGCGCGGGACGTGGAATGCAAGTTTCAGAGCATCAGTTTCCCGTCGACGAAAGTCGGCTATGCGACCACCAGCGATCTTCCTAACAAGGCGTCGGCCATCGCCAAGACTGAGGACGGCGGAGTGACATGGAGCATTTCGCGTTTTCTCCCGAATGCCACCGCGATAGATCGTGCCTTATTGTTTACCGATGAAAACTCGGGCTACATTCGTACTTACGGGGGCAAGCTCTTCGCGACCGCCGACGGTGGACAAACCTGGCGCGGCATTCCGCAATCGGCTCCGGCTGGCCAGATCCGATTCGCGGATCGGCAGGTAGGCTGGGTCGTGCGTGACAAGACGGTAATGTATACATCCGACGGTGGAAAGCGCTGGAACGCTGCGGAAGTCCGCTTTCCGGCAGACGTATTTTCGTCGAGCTTCCCGGCGCGAGACCGCGGTTACGTAGTCGGAGACCACGGAATGATCTATCGCTACCGAATCGTTCCCATCGCATACACCGTAAAAGGCATGCTGCCGGCGGCCTGGATCGCCCCGCAATAAGGGTCACGTGCAGACGCTCGAGGATTGGGCAGTCGTTCGCGAACAGCACTCCTTATGGATTAGAGTGCGGGGCAATGATGCTGATGAATTCGCGGGACGTGATTACCTTCGTATTCGTCCAGAACTTTGGAAAATGCCGTGTGTTGCCGGTGATCAGGTAGTCGGCGCGGGCGGCGTCGGCGCATTCGAGG
>JBAVAV010000435.1:0-7039 GCA_049585895.1 Candidatus Sulfotelmatobacter sp.
GGTTGCAGCGGAGCCTCGACCGGCGGCGCTGGCAGCGCGGGTTCCGGCGGTAGCGGCGGCTCCGGCGGCAGTGGAGGTTCGGGTGGGAGCGGCGGCTCCGGCGGCGGCGGGGGCGGCAGTCCGAGCGCCTGTAGCGGCATGAGCCTGGGTCAGGGCGCCAGCCTGAACGGCTATCGTGCTTTTACCAGCAGCAATCCGTGGAACACGGATATCTCCGCTGCGCCGGTCGATCCGAACTCCGACGCCATCATTAATTTCATCGGCCCCAGCATTGGTCTGCATCCTGATTTCGGGTCCGGCCAATACAACGGCTCCGACATCGGCATTCCTTACATCATCGCCGGAAGTTCGCAGAGCGGTGTCACCATCAACTTTACCGCCTACGGCGATGAGAGCGATCCCGGCCCCATGCCAGTTCCGGGGAATGCATTGATCGAGGGCAATCCCAACCCCGGTGACGGCGACCGTCACGTGCTGGTGCTCGACAACAGCAATTGTTTTCTCTACGAGCTTTACAGTTCTTATCCCAACAGCGACGGAAGTTGGGACGCCGCTTCCGCAGCGGTGTGGGACCTCACGGCCGACGAGCAGCGTCCGTGGACGTGGACCTCGGCCGACGCCGCCGGTCTTCCCATTTTTCCCGGTCTCGCGCGCTACGACGAAGTTGCTGCCGGGGTGATTCAGCACGCATTGCGCTTCACCCTGCCACAAAGTCAGGCCGCCTTCATTCCACCCGCGTCGCACTGGGCTTCGAGTTCCACCAATCCTCTGGCGGCGCCCATGGGCATGCGGTTGCGCCTGAAATCCAGTTACGACATTTCGCAGTTCTCCACCAATGTGCAAGTTATCCTCACCGCGTTACAGCAGTACGGCATGATCATGGCCGACAACGGCAGCGCCATGTACATCAGCGGCGCGCCCGACAGCCGCTGGGACAATAACGATCTCCACAATCTCGGGCAGGTGCCCGCCTCGGCCTTCGAGGTGATGCAGATGACACCTCTTTATACGCAGGCGAATGTGCCGCAGGGCGCTGCGCCCGCGATTTCCAGCTTCACGGCCAGTTCGTCGCCGGTATCGGCGGGGACGAGCGTCTCGCTGAACTGGAGCGTGAGCAACGCTTCTTACCTGATTGTGTCGCCTCAAGTGGGGGCGGTACGGGGCAACAGCGTAAGCGTGACTCCCTCGGCGACCACGACTTACACGCTCTACGCTACCAACCAGTACGGACGCACCACCGCAACGGTGACGGTGAACGTGCAATAAATCAAACCTGCCGTATACTGCCACATTGCCTGAGGCATCATGGGTGGCAGCATCGAAACCATCCCGGCTAGCTTACATCGACTGGATGCGCGGTCTGGCCTGCGTCCTGATGTTCCAGACGCATTGTTACGACTCCTGGCTGAGCAGCAGCGCGCGCCAGGGCAAGTTCTTCATGTATTCGCAACTGGGAGGAACCTTCCCTGCTCCGCTGTTTTTGTTTCTGGCTGGAATCTCCTTCGCATTAGTGACCGAGAGACTGCGGCAGAAGAGTTTGCCGCCCGCCCAGATTGCTGGGACAACCATTCGCCGCGGCGCTGAAATACTCGGATTTGGATTGTTCTTTCGGCTGCAGGAATATGTTATTGCCTGGGGCTGGGCGCCCAAGAGCGATCTGCTGCGCGTGGATGTCCTCAACACCATCGGCGTCTCGATGATGCTAATGGGCCTGGTTTGCTGGCTGGTGCTCGCGACGAAACCCGAAGCGCGCGCAAGACTTGCTCTTATACTGACATCGGCCGGTACCGCCCTGGTCATTTCCCTGCTCACGCCGCCGCTGTGGACCACCTGGCGTCCGCGCTGGTTGCCTTGGCCTCTCGAATCCTATATCGACGGCGTCCACAACCTGGGCACGCCGCAGCCGTGGCTGTTTCCTATTTTCCCGTGGGCGGCCTTCGCTTTCGCCGGCCTGGCGATTGGATTTCTATTGCAGAGCCATTGGACACGTGAGCGCGAAACGGCTTTCTTCTCCCTCGCAGGAGTCGCGGGCGTGGTCTTGATCGAGGCCGCCCGCTGGCTTGACCGGCAGCCGCGCCAACTCTATGCTGTCTACGATTTCTGGCACACGAGTCCGAACTTTTTTCTGATCCGTCTGGGCATGCTGCTTGTCATCATGGCCGCAGCCTATGCCTGGTGCCGCTGGGGAGCAGGACAGTGGGGATTCAGTCCGCTGACTCAGCTCGGACAGGCTTCCCTGCTGGTGTACTGGGTGCACCTCGAATTCGTATACGGACGCTTCTCCATTCTGCCCAAGCGCGCGGTGGATATTCGTACGGCTTCGTTGGGATTGCTGGCAATCTTCCTTGCCATGCTGGCCCTGGCCTTCCTTCGCACCCGCTGGAAAGGATGCGGCGCCGAAATGCTTGCTTGGTTCCAGCGCACGGCGCGCGCGGCGTAGACGAATACCCCGATCACTGAAACTGTCTAGCGAATTCCACCACTTCCCGTTCCGCCCAGCGGCCATCGTTGTCACCGTGTCGCGCGCCCACGAAGGCACAGTGGCCACCATCTTTAGTCTCAACGTAAGCAATGTTGGGGTTGGAGAGGATTCGTTCCCGCGTTCGCGGCAGAATCCTTACAAAAGGATCATTCGCCGCGTGCAGGATCAGGACCGGAACGGCGATTCGTTCCACAGCGTTGGTGGCAGAGGCGCGGGCATAGTAGTCGTCGGCCCCACTGAAACCGCAGTAGTAAGCCGTAACTCGATCGTCAAACTGGCGCAGGCTTCTAATCCCGCGCAAACGAGCGGGATCGAAACTTTCCGGGAACGACTTCGCCTTGCGCCGAAAACGACGGAAAAGCTGCCACAGAAAGTAATACTCGTAGAGGCGATTGCCGGGCTCATGCAGCGCATCGGCGGAGGCCGCCAAATCCATCGCCGGACAGACCGCCGCTACCCCCCGCAACTGAGCAGGCGCCTCGCTTCCCCACTCTCCCGCCAGCTTCAACACCAGGTTTCCACCCATGGAAAATCCGACGAGAACGAATTGCGAGATTTCGCCGCGCTCCACAATGTTGCGCGCGACCGCAGCCACGTCCGCTGACCGGCTTGAGTTGTAAAGCGTAGGCCCCGCGCAGTGATCCATGCCGCCGCAGTTGCGCTGGTTCATGAGGACGACGTTCATGCCTGCCGCCAAACCGTTGCGGGCAACTCCCAGCATATATTCCGATTCGTTCGATCCCTCCAACCCGTGCACGGCAATTATGGTCAGGGCGCTGCTTCGGTTGTTCTGCCAGTAGCAGTGACACAGCACGGGAATGCCCGACTCGACTTCAATCAGGCGCTTCTCGGCGGCCGGCAGGCGAACCCGGCGGCGAAGCATGAAGGCGGCAAGTGTTTGCACGTGTCCGCCGCGCAGCCACGGATGCGGCTGAAACTCCGGACGCACGAACTCAGCCGGAGCCGGCTCGATGGCAACGCCAGTTTGGGATATATCCTGTTTTGCGCGGCCGCCTTGCGAAGTTCCCACCAATTGATTGTAATAGAAGGTTAGTTCTGTCCTGCGGAGTGATCGCGATGCCGATCTTCGAGTACGTTTGCCAGGAATGCCGTCACGAGTTCGAAACTCTTGCCCTCGGTCGCGACTTGGGCCGCGACAAAGCGAAATGCCCGAAGTGTGAAAGCCGCAAGCTGACGCCACAGCTTTCCGTCTTCGCCGTCTCGGCGAAAGGCGCTGCAACTTCCTCGGCTTCGCCGGCCGCAATGGGCGCCTGCGGCTCCTGCGGCGACCCGCGTGGGCCGGGGGCCTGCTCCCTGGGCGATTCCGACTAAAAGAGCACAACTGCCGCGCATCTTCAGCGCTTTCCCCCGTCCGTCACCACACTTTCGATACCTACCCGCTGGAACTGTGGTTACCTATGCTTCGCGCGAAACACCGCCTACCATGCCTAAGACCGAGGAGAACTCATGGATCGGCGCCAGCAGCATCGAGTCTTCGTGGATCTACCCGTTCAAATCTGGGGTATGGACGCCCATTCCCGCCCCTTCACGCAACCCGCCAGCCTGCGCACCATTAGCGGCCGCGGCGCCACTTTGCAGTGTGTGGACGCGCGCCTGAAACCCGGCGATGTCGTCGATGTGCTGTACGAACAGAAAAAAGGACAGTTTCGCATTGTGTGGTGCGGCAAGCCGGGAACTGAAATGGAAGGCGAGGTTGGAGTCGAGAACCTCTCCGCGGACACTACTCTTTGGGATATCGATCCGCTGCGCTGTGCGGCCGGCGTGGGCCAGGGCTAATCAGCGTTCTCTTGCTGCGTTTTGGACCTTCGCTTGATTCTCGCAGTGCTTCGCCAAGCATTGCGTCGCGCCAGCCAAATCTAAGAAAACACTTCCGAACACTCTAGGGCTCACTTCTGACGTGCATTTGCGACGCGCACTTCTGACGTCCACTTCTGCAGCCTGGTAGGGAGGGCGGGGAGGGCTGCAACCGCTGCCACTTCGTAGTATGAGTGGAAAACCCCAGTAAACGCAAGGAAAATGCAGGCAGACCAGCGGGAGATCCTGGCCGTTTGCAAATGATTTCACAGGTGCTGCAACGGGTCGTCTAACAGTTGCAAGTTTTGGTTTTCCACTTCGTGTTTTCCGCTTGGCGCCGGAGCAAGCCGGACTGCACAAACGACAGTTATTGCCGAAGGCAACTCCGACTCCGACCCAAGGTTGTAAACTCGCAGCATGCGCGTCAAGATTCTCGGCTCGGCGGCGGGAGGCGGATTTCCGCAGTGGAATTGCGCCTGCGTAAACTGCCGGGCCGTGCGCGCCGGAACCTTCCACGGCAAAGCGCGCACTCAAACACAAGTCGCAGTTACCCAGGATGGCCGCGCCTGGTTCCTGCTGGGCGCCTCTCCCGACCTGCGCGCACAAATCGAGAGCACGGCGGAACTTCATCCGCGCGAAGGTGGGCGCCAGTCGCCGATTGCCGGGCTCGTGCTGGCGAATGCCGATGTTGATCACGTGCTCGGGCTGCTGCTGCTCCGCGAACTGCAACCGCTGCATATCTATGCGACGGCATCCGTTCGCAAGATTCTGCACGATGACAACACGATGTTTCGCATGCTGCACCGCATTCCCGATCAAGCAATCTGGACCGACTTTCGCCCGGGCGAGGAATTCAATCTGTGTGACGCGAAAAAAAAAGATTCCACTCTGCGTTGCCTCGCGGTGCCGTTGGGCACGCACTATCCCCCATATGTAGCGGCGGAACGGCAGTCGCAACTGGACCCGAATGAATCCTCTCTGGCATTTATCCTGCAATCGTCTTCTGGTGGCCGCCTGGCCTATATGCCCGCGGTTCCGCGGGTCGACGAAGCTTTGCTCGAGCGACTCGAAACCGCGGATGTGCTTTTGTTCGACGGCACGTTCTGGAGCGATGACGAACTGATACGCGTGCAGGGCGACGGACAAACCGCGTTGCAAATGGGCCACGTCCCCGTCGAACAGACCCTCGGTAAGTTGGCGGGGCTGCGCCGCCCGCGTAAAATCTTTCTGCACATGAACAACACGAATCCCATGCTGGATGAGGCCAGTCCCGAGCACCGCCAAGTAAGGGACGCGGGATGGGAGATCGCGGAGGATGGATGGCAGTTCGAACTGTAGAAGCGCATACGACGAATCAAGAGACAAAGCTGCTCTCACTCGACGAATTGCGCGCGGCCCTGCAAGCCGTGGGCGAGGAGCGCTATCACCACAAGCACCCTTTTCATCTGCTGATGCACGAAGGCAAACTCAGCCGCGGGCAATTGCAGGCCTGGGCGCTGAACCGCTACTACTATCAGAGCATCATTCCGATCAAAGATTCGATCATCCTCTCGCGCGGTCCTGATCCAGCCTTCCGCCGCGCCTGGCGCAAACGCGTGATCGATCACGATGGCGACGCCACTAGCGAAGGAGGCATCAAACGCTGGGTGAAATTGGCGGAAGCGACTGGACTCGATCCTGAACAGGTTCGCGCCGGCAAAGGCATTCTTCCCGCAACCCGCTTCGCGGTCAACGAATACCTGAACATCGTCCGCAGCCGAACATTGCTGGAGGCAGTCGCTTCCTCGCTGACGGAATTGTTTTCCACCAAGCTGATCACTCTGCGCGTGGAAAAATTGCGCCAGCACTATCCTTGGCTTTCAGGGGGTCTGGACTACTTCGAAGCGAGACTCTATCAAGCGCCGGAGGATTCGCAGTTCGCCGTGAACTATGTATTCGAGAACGCGAAAACGCGCGCCGAGCAGGAGCTTGCCATCCGGGCCCTGCGCGACAAGTGCGACATCCTATGGGCGCAACTCGACGCGCTCTACTTCGCCTACGTGCAGCCCGGATGGCCGCCCCCGGGCGCGTTTCGCATCGAGGCCAGCTAGCATGCCGAGATCAAAACCCTGTCATCCCGAGCCGAGCGAGCTCCATAACCCTGTCTTTCCGACCGGAGCGAAGCGAAGCGAGCGAAGTGGAGGGACCTGCTTTTGCTTGCAGCTCCATCGCAGGTCGCGTTTAGGTATGCCGCGAATTTCCGAGATACGACACTAGCATGCCCCCTCCCGAAGACACCAGCCAGCCGCGCCTGGCCGCCGGTTGCCGCTGGGGCGGAAGCGAAGAGAACCGAGTGATTCTGTTCCCCGAAGGCGCGATTCAACTGCAAGGCACGGGTCGACAAGTACTCGAGCGCTGCGATGGCCAGCGCACCTTCAGCGAAATAATCGCGGAGTTGCAGGCTCAGTTCAGCGTTGCAGATCCAGCCAAGATACGCACTGACATTGCCCAGTTCCTCGAGCAACTGCAGAAGAAGCGGATCGTGGACTACTAGCGCGAATTCTCCGAATAACAAATAGCAATTCACGTAATATCCTAGAACTGGGATAATTGAAATGGCGCGATCAATTAGTGCTCCTGGCGAAAAGCCGCTGTTTGAGGATTACGAGGTGCGCTATGGTAAACGGAAGAAGTAATGACGTTGTCCTTCAAGGTTCAGGCAACGTGTTTGCGGATCTCGGCCTGTACGATGCCGGCGAGAAG
>JBAVAV010000436.1:0-5671 GCA_049585895.1 Candidatus Sulfotelmatobacter sp.
ATCTGAGACGTGGCTTGCACTCATTAAGATCAGAACTTCACCGCGACCGGCTCGCGGTCGGCGTCGGTGGTTTCGAAGAACTGGCGCGCCGTAAAGCCGAACATGCCAGCGAGGATATTCGTCGGGAACACCTGAATCTTCGTATTCAGGTCGCGGACCACGGCATTGTAATAGCGGCGCGAATTCTGAATCGAGTCTTCGGTCTGGCTCAGTGATCCCTGAAGTTGCGTGAACTCTTCGGACGCTTTGAGCTGTGGATAATTCTCCGCCACGGCGAAAAGACTCTTCAGCGCGCCGGTGAGCTGATTTTCGGCCACGGCTTTGTCGTTAGGCGTGGTCGCCTGCATCGCCTGCGAACGGAGCTTGGCGATGTTTTCGAATGTTCCCTTTTCGTGCGCGGCGTAGCCTTTCACGGTCTCAACCAGGTTGGGGATCAGGTCGTGCCGCCGCTTAAGCTGCACATCAATGTCAGACCACGCCGAGTCCGTGCGCACGCGCAACTGCACCAGGCTGTTGTACATACCCACGAGCACGACGGCAATGACCACGAGGATTACGAGAAAGATGATGCCGAACATGAGTGTCTCCTAGGGGGATCTCTAAGTCTTAATCTCGGAGCCTTGATCCAGAAATCAATGGGACGGTAGCACAGAGAGGGTGCAGGCGCAAACGGACCCGGGTACGTGTGTCAGTAGCTTCCGAATGACCGACCACACACTCAGAACTCGGAACATGATTATTACTCCCCATCAATAAGTGCCCCGGTACTGGTAGGCACAGGCCCATAAGAAAATCATGTTGCCGATGATGTGGGACCAACTGCCGTGCATGAACATCGCTGTCAGAATCGTGATCCAGTGATGGCCGGAAACAATTTCCGCTGGCACAGCGGACCACTGCACCACGAATGTTTCCCCACGCGTCAGCTCCAGCACGAAAACAACGGCATTCACGAGGATGATGAGGGCGGTAACTACCGGGACGCGTGCTGGGCGTCGCGACGCGTCGCCTAACGGAACCAGACCTCCCATGTCGTTTTCCTCCCTTCACTCGGTCAACGCCCGGTCTCACCGGGTATAGCTATCCCGAGGCGTCACATCGTTCCTTGCGTCGCTGAGTCAGTTCCCTGTCAAATGTTGCCGCGACCCACTAAGCAGCCAACTTCGACGAGATCGTGTCGGTTGCCTTGCGCACCGCCAACGAGAGCATTACCCGCGTAACGCCGCTGATAATCATGCTCACGCCGACCAGCGTGCCTATAGCCCAAGCCGAACTCGACGGCCACTGCGTGTAGATCATCAGCCCCAATAACAGGGTGATGATGCCATCGATCAAAACCCAACTGGACCCTTGCAGTGAGCGCATCCTGAAAAACAGCACAATGTTCAAGATGCCTTCCACCAGAAAGAGCGATGCCAGCACTAAAGTGAGCGACACCACACCCAGTGCTGGACGCGCGATCAGGTACACACCAAAGAAGACATATGCGAGCCCAACCAGCAGTCTCCAGATTAGACTGCCGGCTTCGCGCGTGTGAAAAGCAACCGTCAAGTGGACCACACCTGCGAGAACGATGAGCCAAGCAATTACCACGTTGACCGCGACGGCGGCGATAAACGGCGATCCCACTGCCAGCATGCCCAAGATGATGAGCAAAACGCCCCACAGGATCGACAATGTCGAAGCCGAACGCACAAGGCCGGACGGAGTTTGCTGTGCCATAGTGGCCTCCTTAAAGTGACGAGCGGAGTATATTACGGAGGGAGTCTATCTTAAAGAAATGCAAGAGCGCTACCACCGGCTTCGTGATTCGATCTTCTAGAGTTTTGCGCAAGAAATGCACAACCGGCGTGAAACTAACTGCCGCAAACGGAGAACGAGAGTTGAGCCGGAAGCCGGGCGCCGGTCTTACTGCTGCGGCGCGAAATAGCCCTTGCGCGCCCGCACTTGCAGATCTTTTTTCAGCGCGGAGATTTCAATGGAGCGGTAGCGGCCGTCGGCGTCGAAGTCGGCGGGTTCGTAGGAGACCACGTACTGGCTTCGCAGTTCGTCCTCGATGGCGGCGAAGGAGTGAGTAATGTCCTTCATCTTGTAGGGAAAGAAGGAGCGACCGCCGGTGGCTGCGGCAAGTTGCTCCAGAACTCTGTCGCCGCGCAGGATCAGGCCGCTGTCATCGGTCGAAATGGCATAGATGATTACTTCTGCGCGCTGCGCCATTTCAATGGCCTGGGCCCGAGTGACTTCGCTCTGATTATCTTCTCCATCGCTGAGAATCACGATGGCCTTGCGGACAGGATGATCGGGACGGTCCTTCAGCAACTTCTCGCGGCAGGTTTTGTAGATCGCATCGTAAAGCGCCGTGCCGCCGCCATCCTGCAGGTTGTGTACTCCGGCGGAGAGCAACTGCACGTTATCGGTGAAATCCTGTGTCATCTGGCTCTTGGTGTTGAAGCCAACCACGTACGCTTTATCGAAACCGGCGCGAACCGTGTGCTGCAGAAAACTGATGGCAGCATTCTGTTCGAAGTCGAAGCGGCTGTGCACCGACCCGCTCACATCCACCAGCAAGCCGAGGTGCAGAGCCAGATCGGTCTCGCGGCGGAAGTTGAGGATGGCTTGCGGCGGTTTGTGATCGTCGAGAATCGAGAAGTCGTTTTGATTCAGATCGCGGACGAACTTGCCATGCTTATCGGTCGCAATGAAGAGAACGTTGACCTCGTCCACGCGTTTGTGGATGGTAAGCAACGCCCCGGACTGCGGTTCGTCAGCAGAGCCGGAACCGGGGGTGGAGGAATTAGGGGCAGACGAAGTAAGATTCGCGGCGCGGGTTGCATAATCCGTCGCAGGGGTTGCATACAAGTCGGACTGGGCCCAGGCCCCCGGAATGCCAGCCATAGCGGCCAGCAGAATCAGCAGGCGACACATCGGGTTCGTGTACTTCATGCCCGGAGAATCCAAAATTTTCACCCTCGCCCACGGCTAAAGGCACTTCCAAACCATTAGATGCACGCCACATGCCGAAAGCCCCGCCAGACGCCGCTTCTATCCATTTACTCTAGAAGCCGCCAGAGCCAGCGCCAAGTTACAAAAGGAGCACATGCTTAGTCATGGCAGAACGCCTGTGGGATGTGCGAGTTAGAAGGGTCCCAGGAACCGGTGTCCAACGGCCCGCAGTTGCCTGACTCCGCCGTGGGTTTAATATGGGCCATAGCATTTTCGTCGAAGGGGGAACGAATCCCGGAGGCACAAACTCATGAAGAGCATCACAGCATTCATTCTGGCGATGTGCCTCTCTGCGCCGGCCACCTTCGCCGCCAACAATGAAAAAGAAGACGACCGGGTCCGGGATGCGGGGCAGGTAGTGAAGGAAATCCTGAACATTCCTGACGATATTCCGCAGGATCTGCTGGATAAAGCCGAGTGCGTGGTGGTGCTACCTTCGGTAAAAAAGGGCGCATTTGGCGTGGGTGGAAGCTACGGCCGCGGCGTGATGGAGTGCCGCAGCGGCGAACACTACACCGGGCCGTGGGGAGCGCCGGCGCTTTACGCGCTGGAAGGCGTAAGCATCGGCTTGCAACTTGGCGGCCAAGCCACGGATTTCGTTTTGCTGGTGATGAATCCCAAGGGGGCGCGATCGCTGCTCTCGAGCAAAGTGAAGCTGGGCGCGGATGCATCCGCGGCCGCCGGACCCAAGGGACGCACCGCCGAAGGCGCAACCGATCTGGTCATGAATGCCGAGATTCTCTCTTACTCGCGCAACAAAGGATTGTTTGCCGGAATCTCCCTGGAAGGATCCACCCTGCGCTCCGATGGCAACGCCAACAACAAACTCTACGGTAGGAAATTGACGGCGAAGGAAATTATTGTGGATCGCAAAGTTGCCGTTCCGCCATGCGCCAGGGAGTTGGTATCGCTGCTGAATGCGAAATCGCCCACGAACCTCTCCGATCCGAAGTCACTGGAGTAGTAGACGAATACTGAGAACTGGGTTCCATGTGAAAATGTGAAGAGGTCGAACTCGTCAAAGTCCAGCCCCGCACGGGGCGGCATTCGTTAGCCCAGGACGTAAAGTCCTGGGTAAGCAGAATAATAATGAGGAACCGAGTCCCGGAGGGACGGCACCCAATTCCCACGAACGCTCTCACACCCTGGCTGCCCCGTGCTCCGAACAATCGCGCGATTAAGTCTAGGGACTCTGTGACGCCAAATCGCCAAGACCCGCAAACCCCAATTCGCTGCGCCTGGGCGCGCAGCGAGTTGTCGATCCGCTATCACGACGAAGAGTGGGGAGTCCCGGTTCACGACGACCGCACCCTGTTTGAGTTTCTCCTACTGGAAGGCGCGCAGGCCGGTCTGAGCTGGGAGACGATTCTCAACAAACGTCAGCACTACCACGCCGCTTTTAACGGCTTCGAGCCCAAAAAAGTTGCACGCTATAACCGGCGCAAAATACAGCAGTTGATGCAAAACGCGGGCATCGTTCGCAACCGGCTCAAACTGGCGTCGGCGGTCCAGAATGCAAGAGCATTCCTGCGGGTGCAGCGAGAATTCGGCAGCTTCGACCGCTACATCTGGCGGTTTGTGGACGGCAAGCCGCGAGTCAATGCGTGGAAATTGCCCCGCCAGGTTCCGGCGCGGACGCCCGAGTCGGACGCCATGAGCAAGGACTTGAAAAAGCGCGGCTTCAACTTCGTGGGATCGACCATCTGCTACGCCTTCATGCAGGCCGTCGGCCTGGTGAACGATCACTCTGTGAAATGCTTCCGCTACAAGAAGCTGGCGGCGGTCTCGAAGTCGCGTCCTCGCCGCGAACGCAAGTAGAGAACAATTAGGAGCACTACGGCTCTTTTTGCGTCGGTTAAAGAGGCCACGAACCCGCCTTACACTGGCACCGGCAGATATCTTAGCCTATGATGTTCTCGTCAAGAACCAACACCGTCCGGCGGAGCAGACGTGGGCGAGTTCGGGGAAAAACTTCGCAAACAGCGCGAGCAGCGCGGCATTACGCTCGAGGCTGTCTCCAACACCACCAAGATCGGCACGCGCATGTTGAAGGCGCTCGAAGACGAACGCTTCGACCAGCTTCCCGGCGGCGTGTTCAACAAGGGCTTCGTTCGCGCCTACGCCCGCCAGATCGGCCTCGATGCCGAGGAGGCGGTCAACGACTACTTGGCCGCACTGCGCGAGAGTCAGATCCAGGCGCAGGCCATCATGCCGGACTTTCGCTCCGCACATCTGGAATCCGCGGAGCAGTTTGAAGCAGCCACCGCTCCGGGGAACGAGATTTCCGGGACCGATCCTCACCTCGAGGTTCAAAAAAAAGAGGTTCAGAAAAAAGAGGTTCGCGAAGACGTTCGCCGAGACGAAGACCATGCACCCCCACCAGATGTTCACCGGGAAGCCGCTCGCCAGAAAGAAGAGCCCCGGCCCGCCGCTCCCGAAGTACCGAAGCAGAAAGCTGTGGAACCCGTAGCCGAGGAGCGTCCGCCCAGGAAGCTGATCGGGGAGCGCCCGGCCCAACCCAAATCTCAACCTGCGATGCGGATTCCTTGGGGAATCGTGGCAGCGGGATTGCTCGTGGTCGCGCTGCTGCTGGCCTTCTTGAGTTATCACCCCCGGCGTGAGCAGCGGGCCGAGCAGAAAGCAGAGCAGGACGATCAGCGGGCTAAGC
>JBAVAV010000437.1:0-2545 GCA_049585895.1 Candidatus Sulfotelmatobacter sp.
GGCGAGGGCAACCTCGTAGTCGGCAAAGGCCGGGTGCGGACTGGCGTGACTGCAATCCATCCCCGCGGCAAGACCTCGAACGATGCAGTCTTCGCAGCCTGGTTCACGCTCAACGGAAACGGCGAGATGACCGGCACTACCTGGGTTGAAGACTCCGGCTTTCTGAATGGCCCGGTCATGATCACCAACACACATAGCGTCGGCGTGGTGCGCGATGCCGTGATCGCCTGGAAGGTCAAGCGCGGCACGCCCGACATGGAAGGCTACTGGTGGTCGCTGCCCGTAGTGGCCGAAACCTGGGATGGCTGGCTCAACGACATCAACGGATTCCACGTCCGCCCCGAAGACGCCTTCCACGCTCTCGACACCGCCCATTCTGGCCCGGTCGAAGAAGGCAACGTGGGCGGAGGCACCGGCATGGTATGCAACGAATTCAAGGGCGGCATCGGAACTTCTTCCCGCGTGCTCAGCGCTAAAGCTGGAGGCTATACCGTCGGTGTCCTGGTGCAGTGCAACTACGGACGCCGCGATCAGTTGCGCATCGCCGGCGTTCCCATCGGCAAGGAAATTCCCGAACGCCCCGCCTATGGCAACAGTGACGATACGGGATCCATCATCGTGGTCGTGGCCACCGACGCTCCGCTCATCCCAACCCAACTGAAGCGCATCGCGCGCCGAGTCTCTCTTGGCCTGGGCCGCAATGGCAGCTATTCCGGCGACGGCTCGGGCGACATCTTCCTCGCCTTCTCCACCGCCAACCCTGGCGCGGTCGGCACGAAGGGATTGCACCAGCTCACCATGCTTCCCAACGATTCGCTGGACCCGCTTTTTCTGGCCACGGTGCAAGCCACCGAGGAGGCTGTAGTCAATGCCATGGTCGCCGCCGAAACCATGAAAGGCATCGACGACCACGAAGTAATCGCGCTGCCTCACGACCGCCTTCGCGAAGTGCTGAAGAAGTACAACCGATTAGCCAAGTAACGTCGACAGCCTTTGCCGTACCAGCAAAGCTTTGTCATTCCGAGCGAAGCGAGGAATCTCGGGTTTAGCAGGCAGCGCCCAACTCCTGGCCAAAAGCATTACCTTCGACAGCCCACTTATGGTGCAGCCTGCTTTTTTGCGCCAGCCAGTACAATCAAACCAGTGAGAAGCTACACCACCAAACGGATTCCCAGCGGCATGCAGTTCACCTGCGTACGCTGCGAACACAGCGTCACCACGCTGCAGTTCAACGTCAAGGACGGCAATCTCCGCACCCAGGCTGCCACCGCCCTCAATCAGCATGCCACAAAAGTCCACCACGAGCCGGTTATGTTCTCGTCCCTCGACACCCAGCAGCGCATCTGGCGCGGCTGATTCTTCCGCATTCAGAGCTTTGAAAGAGCGCGGCTCGAGCCGTGCCGACAAATTGCCTTTGGGTGGCGCAGCGCTTCAGCGCTGCGATCAAGACCACAAAAATAAATAGCGGCCTCTAGTCGCTGAGCGTTGCACCTTTTTTGTGGCGGGTACCGCCCCTCCCCCCTTTTTCCAAAATCTCTAGAATCACGGGTTTAGCGCGAATTTCCCCGCAAGACCCTGGGGGCAAAGGGTTTAGATGTCAAACTCTAGAGAGCAATGGAGTTGCATCTCGACCATTCTCGGGCGCCGTAACTGGCTCTACTGCCTCTGCTTGGGCAATGATGCGACGAATTGCTGGTGGTGCGCAAGGTCAGATGTCACATAGGGGCTGTGGAAATGTTCTGACCTGGCAGGAGACCCCGTTCCCTATCCCAGCCTTCCGCGGCGCTTTTTCGGGACTGCCGTAAGCGGCGACACCAGCTTCTCGTAAAGCATGAAGAGGTGTTCGACGCGCTGACGGTCGCCGGGGAATGCCTCGGAACGATAAAGCTTGTCGACGGCAGCGTCGAGGGCGCGGTGCGCTTGACGCAGTTCGGGCTTCATGACGTCGGAGTCGTACAGGTCGGCCATCGAAGCTTCGGGCAGTTTAGCGCGCACGTCTATCACCTTCTGGGCTAGGTCGCAGATGCGGGCGCGCTGCCGGTCGTCGGCTTCGGGCCAGGGGAACGGGTTATACACGATGCCGATGGAGTATCGGTAGCGGCTTTCAAGCCTGCCGCCGATGTAGCGAAGCCACGCCATGTGCATGCGCGAGGTTAGGATGCCGAAGTGCCAGAGGTCGGCATCCAGCAAAACACGGACCAGGTTGCTCGGCACAACCGGTGGCTGGAGCCACCCTATGGGTACGTACTCGCGGCGCTCGGAGCTCGTCTCAGGGATAACCAGGAATGACCGATTAGGGACGACGGTAACGTGAAACCTGGTGGGCGAGTCTCCCAGGGATCGGGTTGATGCGCTCGTGCTCTTCTTCCGGTATTGCTTGACCGCCGCGATTCGCTCCATGACCTTCGGCATCGAGCGCAGTTCACCGGGAGGGGCGTCCTCCAAGTACAGAATCCAGCGTTCTCCACCGTTAATGAATTCTTCGGAGCCGACGAAGGGGCGCATATATTTCTCGGCTCGCGGCTCTCCGAGAAGGAATTCCCCC
>JBAVAV010000438.1:0-5279 GCA_049585895.1 Candidatus Sulfotelmatobacter sp.
ACAATGGAGACTTGGGCCTGTTCATAGGTGCTTTGTCTGAGAAGAAAAGGAACAAGACAACGATTGTACAGGTAGAGTGAGCCAACAACACACGTAGTCAGCGCAGTGCGGCCAGCGCTTCTTGGACGCAGACTTCCAGTGATTGTTCGGTATCGATCACGGACTTCGGGAGCGAGATTGCTTCGAAGCGGGCCTTCACTTCGAGGTAGAGGCGAAAATCTCGATTTCCAGCGGGATGCTCGCGCGCAGCAGCCTGCTCCTTGATGCGCCGCTTGGCCGTTTCCTCCGAGCAAACACACTCGAGGATACGCCACGGCTGGTGCAGGGCAGCGACCGCGTTCACAACGTCCTCAATCTGATAGCGGCGGGAGAATGGGCGGCCATCGAGGAAAACGAATCGTTTCAGATCCTGCCGCAGCAGATACTCAGCCGTCTGCAGCATCATCTGCACACAGAAGTCATCCTGCCGCGAAGAGTATTCGATTTCTTCCGCGGCAAATAAAGCGTGGCGGATCTCGTCTTTATTCAACAGCAGGCCGGAAGTACGCGTGGCAAGTTTGCGTGCCAGCGTGGTTTTGCCGCTGCCGGGCAAGCCGGCCACAAGAATGATCATGAGTTCAAGAATTATACGGGTGGGCTACTCGGCTCGGCTTTGGGCAGTAACGGCCGTCACTTCCGGACGCTCGATGGGAACGATGTCCTGCGTCTCTCGCCAATCTTTGTAATGACTGCTGACCATAATGTGGAACACCCACTGGCCGCGTTCCTCCTCGGGTTCTACCAAGCCGAGGGCCTTCATGTAGAAGAGGTAGTGTTCCATCCATCGCACCTGCTCTTTGCTCATGCCCCGGCGTTGCAGGTCGACGGTCAGGCCAGCGAGATGGGAAGAAGCCGTATCGCCGTCGGCGGGCGCCGCATTGCGGTTGTGGCGGCGCAATTTCTTCTGCACCTTCACCGTCCGCACCGCGGAGTTCACCTGAATCTGCTGATGGAAGCGATTGTAGTAAGCCTGAGCGATGTCCTCGACAAAATCGCGCGTCCAGGGACGGCAGAAGCGGCGCGAAGGGTCGAGGCGGGGATCAAAGCGCAGCGTTTCTCCGGCATGGATCGGCTGCAAAGCTCCGCTCGCCTTCAGGGCTTCCAACTCGTCGTCGTCCTGAATGCGCGGCAGTTCCAGGCGGTCAACCTCGGCATTTTGAATTAGCAGCGATTCGTGCGAGGGCCGGAACATCGGATTCCAGCGCAGCCATTGAAAGCGATGATGGCGGCGCACTGGCCGATGCACATTGGTGGGAGTGACGCCGAACAGCGAACTGCTCAGTCCGGCCAGCACGAAGAGAAAAATGAGTTGGCGCCGTGTATTTTTCTTCACGAAGTGGTCTTTGTCATTTCTGGTAAAACGTGTTTCCGGAAAAGTCCGGCGCACAACTGGCGGCCATTCTACGCCAGGCTGTCAACTCGGCCAAATTCCGGCCGTTCAGCGTACGAAAGATCGGTTCTTGCCCCTGGTTACGAGTGGTTACTTATTGGCTCGGGGGCTGCAAGCTACAGAGAAGAGGGCATCCAGAGTGCCATCCCATCGCGCATTTCGGCCGATTTATGTGCTACGGAAGCAACGAGTTACAACAACGTCTGTCCTGAAGCCCTTAGTATCTCGGGCAAGTGACAAAAATCAGCGCCGGAAAAGGTCACTGAGAGCTTGCTTCATGACCTCGCCGCCGACCTCAGAAATTGCCTTGGTCAGCGGAATGTCCTTGGGACATACTTCCACGCAGTTCTGCGCGTAACCGCATTCCTGGATGCCGCCATCGCCCATCAGCGCGGTCAGGCGTTCGTGCTTGAGCGCTTTGCCCGTAGGATGGGTGTTCAACAGGCGCACCTGCGCGATGGTCGCCGCACCCACAAAGCCGGTATCTTCGTTGAACTGCGGGCAGGCTTCCATGCAACAGCAGCAGGAGATGCAGCGCGAAAACGGATAGGCCGCTTCCTGTTCTTCCGCCGTCATGCGCGGGCCGGGGCCGAGGTCGTAAGTGCCGTCGATAGGAACCCAGGCTTTGACTGCTTTGAGGTTTTCGAAGATCACGTTGCGGTCCGTGGCCAAATCGCGTACGACGGGGAACTTGGAAAAAGGCTCAAGTTTGACGGGCTGTTCAAGATTGTCAATGAGCGCGGAGCAGGCCATGCGAGCGCGCCCGTTGATAAGCATGGCGCAGGAGCCGCAAACTTCTTCGAGGCAATTCGAATCGTAAGTGATAGGCGTGGTCGGCTTGCCCTCGCGGGTCACGGGGTTGGCGGCGATCTCCATCAGCGAGGAGATCACGTTCATGCCCGGATGCCAGACGAGCTCGAACTCTTCCCAGTACGACCTCGACGTCGGGGTGTTCTGGCGCTTGATTTTTAGGAGGACAGTTTTATTAGCCATACCGATAACCCCATTCGTCCCGAAACAAAACGCATCATAAGAAAAATAACCGGGAAGGGCACGAGTTCCACTCGTGCCGATTTAAGCTCAGACACGGACGCGGCTTTCAGCCGCTGAGGTTTGCTTTGAAGCCTACGCGACTCATCTCCCCGCCGGGAACCTATTTCGTGACCTTCTCGACGCACGACCGTCGTAAATTGTTCGTCGTCGAAACTTACGTTCGCCTCTTCCTGCAAACGCTGTATCGGCATCGCCGCGAAGGCCGTTACAGATTGCACGCTTTTGTCGCCATGCCAGAGCATGTTCATCTATTGCTAACTCCTGCGATCGACGTAACCATCGAGCGGGCCGTTCAGTTGATCAAAGGCGCATATTCCCATGAACTCGGCGGGATCATTGGCAGAAAGCCCGAGGTGTGGCAGCGCGGGTTCACCGACCACCGGATTCGCGACGAAGCGGATTTCATGCATCATCGAAATTACATTCATCGAAACCCCGTGGAACGCGGGATAATCGATGATCCTCGCGAGTATCGCTACTGCTCCGCATATCCCGGATTCAAACTTGACCCGTGGCCCCCAGCGGCTGAAGCCGCTCGTTTGAAGGCGTCATAGATGGCACGAGTGGAACTCGTGCCCTTCCCGGTTTCTCAGGGACACCCTCAATTTGCCCGCAGTGAACCCGTGCCCTTCCCGATTCTCTTAGCCCGACCCTTACTTCGCCGCATCATACTTCCTCGCCCGCGGCGGAATCAGCGACACATCCACCGGCTCGAACTCAAACTTCGGCTCATCGGCATCTGGCGCGAAATATGCCTTCGTCGTCTTCAGGAAATTCTTATCGTCGCGCTCGGGGAAGTCCGGCTTGTAGTGCGCGCCGCGTGATTCGTCGCGTATTCGGGCTCCCTGCGCAATCACGCGCGACAACTGCAGCATGTTGTAAAGCTGGCGGGTGAAGACCACGCTGGTGTTCGCCCACTGCGTGCGGTCGCTCAAGTTGACCTTACGGAAGCGTTCCAGCATCTCGACCAGTTTCGCATCCGTCTGCTGCAAGTTCTTGTTGTAGCGGATGACGGTGCAGTCCTTGGTCATCAGCTCGCCTAGTTCGCGCCACAGCCGGAACGGATTCTCCGTGCCCTGATTATTCATGAGCAGGGAATTGCTCGCTTCCTGCTTTTTCTTCTCGGCCTCAAAGCAACCATTCCCATCAGGAAGCGCCTGCAATCCGCGCGCATACTTCACCGCATTCGGCCCGGCGATGCTGCCGCCGTAGATGCACGACACCAACGAGTTCGCGCCCAGCCGATTCGCGCCGTGATACTGATACTCGCATTCGCCCGCGGCGTAGATGCCGGGAATATTCGTGGCCTGCTTGAAGTCCACCCAAAGTCCGCCCATGGTGTAATGCATGCCGGGGAAAATCTTCATGGGCGTGTCGCGCGGATCGTCGCCCACAAACTTCTCGTAGATTTCGAGAATGCCTTCCAACTTGCGGTCGAGAATCTTACGCTCGATGTGGGTCAGGTCGAGGTAAACCATCGGCTTGCCGTCAATGCCGAGGTTGTGCTCGAACACGACCTTAAAGATGGCTCGCGTAGCGATATCGCGCGGCACCAGGTTGCCGTACTTCGGATACCACGCTTCGAGAAAATACCAGCGGTCGTTTTCCGGAATCGACTTCGGATCCCGTTTATCGCCTGCCGTCTTCGGAACCCACACGCGTCCGCCTTCGCCGCGCGCCGATTCCGACATTAGGCGCAGCTTGTCCTCCCCTGGAATACAAGTAGGGTGAACCTGAATAAATTCGCCGTTCGCGTAATAGCAGCCCTGTTGATAAAGCGCGGATTGTGCCGAGCCGGTACAGACCACTGAATTCGTCGACTTGCCAAAAATCGCCCCATTGCCGCCGGTTGCGATGATGATGGCGTCGGCGGGGAAGGTACGTACTTCCATGGAGCGCAGGTCCATGGCGCAGATGCCACGGCATACGCGAGTTCCGTCGAGCACGGCGGAGAGAAACTCCCAGTGCTCGTATTTCTTTACCTTGCCTTCGGATTCGTAGCGGCGAACCTGCTCGTCGAGCGCATAGAGAAGTTGCTGGCCGGTAGTGGCGCCGGCGAAAGCCGTACGGTTGTACAAGGTCCCGCCGAAGCGCCGGAAGTCGAGCAGGCCTTCGGGCGTGCGATTAAACGGAACGCCCATGCGGTCGAGCAAATCGATAATGCCGGGCGCGGCCTCGCACATATCTTTGACCGGAGGCTGATTGGCGAGAAAATCTCCGCCGTAAACCGTGTCGTCAAAGTGTTTCCAGGTAGAATCGCCCTCACCCTTGAGATTCTTGGCAGCGTTGATGCCGCCCTGCGCGCACACCGAATGCGATCGCTTTACGGGCACAATTGAGAACAGATCGACGTCGCCGCCCATCTCGGCGATCTTGATGACCGCTGAAAGTCCGGCCAGTCCGCCACCGACGACAATAATTTTCGGAGCTGCTGCCATTCGATTCTTACCGGCTCCCGGTAAATTGCTGGCCGTGATTGTTTGCGGCCGTTCCAGGTTCCATCGGCTGTTGTGGGCGCGAGCGGAAGGTGGCCAGGCTGGCCAGTCCCACGCCTATCAACAGAAAAAAGAATGCTAAACACACCGCCAAGAAGCGCTTTCGTGCCTTCTCCCCGGAAACGATGCCCCACTTCGCACAGAATAGCCAGATGCCATAAGCGAAGTGCCATGACGCCGCGATCAGGCCGACAACATAAAATAAGAACAGCGCGGGCTGAAGTACTTCGGCCTGTACCTTGCCGAACGAAGCGTTGGGATAGGCATGTAGATCGACCCCCGTAAAGCGCATGGTCCACGTA
>JBAVAV010000439.1:0-15456 GCA_049585895.1 Candidatus Sulfotelmatobacter sp.
TTTGGGTACTGCTGAACACGGGTGTGGTTAGTTTTTCCCCGATCGTCCCCCTCGACTTCCAGGCGCAACTGGTCGGCACAACCAGCACGCCACAAATCGTCACGCTCACCAACACCGGTGCGACGACGCTGACAATCTCCTTGATGAAGGTTCGGGGGCAGTTTGCAATGAACTCAACCTGCGGAACGAGCGTAGCTCCGGGAGCAAACTGCACGATCAGTGCCACGTTTTCACCTGGGTCTCAAGGCTTGAAGACCGGTACAGTCTCCATCAGCGATAGCGCATCAACAAAACCTCAGGTCATCGAACTGACGGGCTCGGGAACGGTGGTCACCCTCTCGCCGACGAGCCTGACGTTCGGTTCGCAAAAGGTGGGAACGAAGAGTCCTCCTCAACAGGTACAACTCACGAACCACGGAAAGGTCCCGCTGACCGTAAGCAGTGTTAAGCTGGGCGGGAAAGATCCGGGCGACTTCTCTCAGACCAACACTTGCGTAGGGCAGGTAGCCGCCGGCGCAAGCTGTACCATCACGGTGATGTTCAAGCCCATCAAGAAAGGCTCCCGCAGCGCTTCGGTTAGCATTAGCGACAGCGGCGGTGCGAGTCCTCAGAAGGCGTTCGTCTCAGGCACGGGGTCGTAGCGGGCGGAGCGTGACTCTTCGCCTCGGCCCCCCCCATTTCTCTCGCGCCCGAGTCCACCCCTACTGTGGTAACTTGCAGTACGTTTGCATGTCATTTTGGATTGCGGTCGAACCCAAGGTGTGGTTCGGCGTGTACGCGACCGATCCTCCCACTCCTTCTTCTTGGTGGCAGCCGTTGATCCCGGTGAAGGCGTAATGCAAGGGGTGGTAGCCGGTTGATGAGAACACCTGACCGAAAATTCCCCCTTGGGGAAACCGGGGGGGAAACCGGGGACAGACGGGACGTTCCCCATTTTTCGCCGCTACGCAGCAAAGACAAAGCCGTCTTGCTTGGAATCTAGTAGCGGCTTCTTCGGTCGTCCTGCCTTTCGCGGTAGAAGCGACCGCAAAGTGGAATGTTCCAGAGCCGCGACGAATTCAGCGGACCCCAGCGGCCGCCCCGTGTGCGTGTATTGGCGTAACGCCGTCACCTCGGTTGGCGATTCCCCGGTCGCAAGATGCTCGTGCCATTCCGCCATGGTCCAGCGTTTTCGCCAACGCTCCATTTCCAGTAAGGCGTCCGGGGCACCGCCTCCGCAGTGGACAGCGGCGCTCGACCATCGCCACTGCTCGGCCGTGGTCACCATCGCGGCCCGCACCGGATTCAGTTCCACATAGCGCAGGGCTGTCCACAAGTGAGTTTCGTCGAGCGGGCAAGAATAGAATCGTCCCTGCCACGCGTGGCCGCTCGACGAGTTCCGGGCGTTCCAATAGGATGCGTAGCGTCCGTGGCTGTGCTTGAGAGTCTGCGCCAGGGCTTCGGCGGTGCGCGGGACCACGATCAAATGCACGTGATTCGACATGAGGCAGTAACCCAGCAGAGAAAGATGGTGAAGCTCAGAGTATTGCCGCAATAACTCGAGGTAGGCGACGCGGTCGGCGTCGCCGGTCATAATTACTTGCCGGGCGTTCCCCCGCTGGGTAACATGATGGGCAACGTCCACCACGACGACGCGAGCGAAACGGGCCATTGCCAGAAAATAGCAGACAGGTCTGGATTCGCGGCAGGATTTGAATGACATTTCTAGCTCGGGGAATCGGCCCATTCCCACATTGGGCGGGAAAAATGGGGAACGTCCAGTCTGTCCCTGGTTTGGTTTGCAAACAGGGAAAGAAATGAACCTTCATGAAGTCGTGCGCAGCCGTCGAGGCGTTGCATTACTCGTGAGTCTGGCCGCGGCATCTTTCTGTGCAGGCTGCAGGCGAGAGGGGCATGGGCTTATTGTGCGGATGTTGCTTCCTCCATACCGTTCCTCGATCCTCCGAGAGGCGGTAAAAAGGGTGCAGGATTCCGCACTCAAGACCAATGATGGTCGGACGATCGTACTAGCGACCATGGAAACGAAGGACACTGTGCAATATCATGCATTCCTGCAGGATATCCAGACCTACCGCCCGCAGATAGTCGTCGTGCTCCGTCGAGAGGAGATTCCCAAGGTGCTCCAAGGACAGGAGACCTACCCCACTGAACCCTGCTCCGATGTCCCGAATCCCTGTATCGCCCTGGTCGCCCCTTGGGACACGATCGAGGAACGAAATGCCGCCGCGCTGGTTCTCGGGATGATTGGCCCAAGCTTTCGCGGCGAAACAAACCAGGGCTGGCCCGCCTTGTCCCTGCGCTCTTCACAGGTCCCGGTGGGGGTGACTGCAAATGCTCCAAATAATTAGGCGCACCCGTGAATTCATGCTCTTTGTTGTTGCGCTAACTATTGCAGGTTCGGGGGTAGGATGCGAGTGGTTCCCTGAGTCGACCTTTGAATTAGCGAGTGAGTCGAGGTTGCCGAAATGGATTACCCTTCCACCGGGACTTACACGCGCCGACGTTTCAATTACGATGAGCTATTACATTACGCCATGGAGCAGAAGTGCGACATTCATACTGCAAGACAAAAAAGGGCAAACACGGACAAAGATAAAGGGCAAGGAGAGAGGCTTAGAGCCTCTCCAACTGAAACATCCTCCGCCTGGATTTCCTCCTGGATATCCAGCCTACGAAGTAGTCACTCTAAACGGCATAACTGAAATTATCGAACATAGAAAACCAGAGCCGATATTTTACATAACGGATGACCCTGCTGTTTGGAAAGAACTGGGAGTAGGGCGAAAATAAAAGTGGAATTCCGGGGGGCGGTGGCCCAATTCAAGCCCGGTTTTGGCTTGAGTGGGGCATTCCACGGCCCTCCCCAAGATTTGGGCGCTTCGAGGGTGACTGTCCAACCTTCGCTTAGGGGGCACGTTGAAGGTCTACGCTCTGAAAATATTCAAGGATCATTTTTCCACACCCCATTGTGACATCTGACCTTGCGCTCCACGCCCAACTCATTCCATCATTGTCCAGCAGAAGGTGTCCAGCACAAGGAGCAGAGCGCGGGCCGCCCAAACCCATGCAGGTCGAAATGCGTCGCGTAGGTACATGATTCCAAAGAGCTAAGCACCTAACTTCTTTAGAAGCTGCTAGTTGCCACGAAAAAACCGCAAAGCCCATGATTCGAAAGATTTTGCAAAATGGGGGGAGGGGGGCGGTACCCATTTCTTGAAACGAAACCTGCTCAGCGACCGGTCATTTGCGCGAGCTTTTCCGGGTACCTTGCTCCCTGGATCGTGATCTTTGAGGCAGCGCTTTCGATCTCCCGGAGATCGTCAGGCGTGAGGTCGACTGCGACTGCTCCAAGATTCTCTTCGAGGCGATGCAGCTTGGTTGTACCCGGAATGGGGACAATCCAAGGCTTCTGCGCAAGCAGCCAGGCGAGTGCGATCTGAGCAGGTGTCGCTTTCTTCTTTTGTGCGATCTTGCCGAGCAGATCGACCAGGGCCTGATTTGCTTTCCGAGCCTCAGGGGTAAACCGAGGCAGCGTGCTGCGGAAGTCGGTGCTGTCGAGCTTGGTGTTTTCGTCCATCTTTCCGGTGAGGAAGCCTCTGCCGAGAGGGCTAAAGGGAACGAAGCCGATTCCCAGTTCTTCGAGCGTCGGCAACACTTCCGCTTCGGGGCCTCTTTCCCAAAGCGAGTATTCGCTCTGGACCGCCGTGATGGGCTGGACTGCGTGCGCGCGGCGGATCGTCTTTGCTCTCGCTTCCGAAAGGCCGAAGTGCTTTACCTTACCCTGCTGAACCAGTTCTTTTACCGCGCCCGCCACGTCCTCGATCGGAACCTGCGGGTCCACGCGATGTTGATAGAAGAGGTCGATAGCATTGGTCTTGAGCCGCTTGAGCGAGGCTTCGGCGACCTGCTTGATGTGCTCCGGCCGGCTATCCACTTCCGGCATGGCATGGACCTTGAACCCGAACTTCGTGGCAATCACCACCCGGTCGCGTAGAGGAGAAAGAGCTTCGCCCACGAGTTCTTCATTGGTGAACGGTCCGTAGACCTCGGCGGTATCGAAGAATGTGACGCCGCGCTCGACCGCCGAGCGAATCAGCGAGATCATCTCCTGCTTGTCTGCGGCCGGACCATAGCCAAAGCTCATTCCCATGCAGCCCAAGCCGAGGGCCGAAACTTCCAGGTTGCTATTTCCAAGTTTGCGCTTTTGCATGGTGTCTCCTGCGTCTCTGAATAACGGGTGCCTCTAAGATATCGCAAGTCTAATTGGGGTTTGCTGAGGATTGCGCCGGGTGCCTATTTTGAAGACATTTTGCCGGATTCTCCGAAATTCATCGGCTGAGCCATTCTCGGCGGGTCGTGGTTCGTGGCTTCGGGCCTGGTCCCAGGTTTGCCAACACCGGGCAAACCTGGGGCACCCAAGCTTCAGACTAAGGGCAACGTTTTATGAGTCACTTGCCCTTCAGGCCGTCGCGCCAGGCCATTACTTCCAGTTCGACCCGGACTGCGTCCTGGACGGCAATTACAGGACGTGCCTGCATTGTGAATGCAGGGAGCATAGAGCAAAACTTGTGAACCAAAAGCGGATCGTCGCAGTCCACCAGCAAGTGCCCACCCCAATCGCCCACACGCACTACGAAAAACTCGATTTTGAAATTGGCTGGCGCCTTCCACTGGCCAAACACCTCAAGGATTCGCTTCTGGGCATTCTCGTACTCCGCAGGAGAACCTTGCGGGCGTTCGTCCCAGCTGATCACGTATTTCATCTGATCTCCTTTATTGCAAATGGTCTGACCGATCACAACCGCATGAGTCTACTCGTAGGAGATAAGTTATGGGCAAGCAGGAAAAGTCATTGGGCCGGCCTGGGGAAATCATCTCCCTCACAAGAGCGATTCTGCAACGCCTAACCAGCCGCCACAGTGGACGCTGGACCCGGCGAAAGGTTTGGCTTTGCACCCATGATCAGGAGCCAAAACATGAACAACAGTTCCCCAAAGTGCAGCGGCGTCGTCCATCGGTGAACGAGGATTTCGTACTGTGGCACGAGTAACGACGTAAAACTGTCTGCCAAAAAGTAAAAGCAATTCGCCATCAGCAGAACTCCCAGGATGCGGGGAAGAAAGCCTGACCGATATACAAGCAGTCCGAGGGGAAAGAGCCAAAGACCCCAAAATATTGCGGCCACATCAAATCCGTGACCATGCAGCTGGAGGAACAGCATAGCCAGAGCATCCCGCTGAGGCTTTCCAAACACGGACAGGAAATCTGCTCCGCGCACGAGGATGAGAGCGTCGATTGCATTCAGTTCATTCAGCAACACGATCGGGAGTGGAACTACGATCAATCCCAATATGAGCGATGCGTGCCGTTGGTTGACTCCTTCAGCAAATCGTATAAAGCCAGAGCCACCCACATAAAGAGGACCTGGGAGATGAGATTGCACGCGATGCCGGCGCGAAAGAGTGTCTCGAAGGCCGCGATGTTGCTGGCCGTCGCGGTTGCGATTCCGTCCACGATCAGCCTGCTGGGAACATAGATGAGAGCAAACACGCCCGGTATGGAAACGAGTACATACAACAATCCTGCGAATCTGCCTGGATTCCTGATGGGACTCATGTTGTCCTCGCTTGTGGGAGTTTAGCCTGAGATACGGCGGAGGCTGTCAGAAAGTTCGCCCGGAGGGCGGGAGAGCCAGCCCTCGTCTAACGGCGTTGTGTAGCTGGACTCGGAATCCCATAATGGAGGCGTCCGTGGAATCCCATCCTTCAAGAGCGCAGGGGCGGCCACCCCGCCAATCGTTATTTTGGCGTCCCCGTTGGTTGCTCCGCTGCACGATCAAGCGAACCGTCCATGAGCAAGTTTCCGGAAACCCCATCAAACGCCGCATAGGCCCTGGTGAAGATTACAGGCTTTGCCTTCGGCGGCTCGCTGAACATGAAGAGCCCGGTGAGGGTTACGAACCCGATCGGTTCCTCGTCCTTGAGCCCAGTCGAAGCGCCTTGTAGACGCTTCGTGACCTCAGCGCTGGTAATAAACTCCAGACTTTCTACCTTGATCTGGTTCATAGGGCCGGAACTGAGCGCCAGGTTGTGGGTTTTGAAGTAAGCGATCACGTCCTGCTTGGTAAAAGGTTGTGCCGCACCTTTTTTAGCGGTCAAGGCTAGCATTCCCTGCGGACGCCTTCCCGGCTCTTTGGGAGGACTCAGGGCACGTTTCTTGTGCGCGTCATCCTGATCCTTGTCACCGCCTTCTTCACGATGGCAGCCGGCCAGAGAACCTAATAGCATCCCGACGAGCAACAGAATGGCAACCGTTGGTTTACGCATAATTGTCATCCTCATTCTTGCGGCTAGCTGCAGCAATGCGTGGTGAATTGGCCGCCTTCCGGTGGCGGAGGTGTTGCCGGGTTGATCGTCCACGATCCAAATGGAGGACTCTGGTTGATCAGACTGCCTTCGTCAGTCTGCCGGTTGTACCAGAAAACATATTCGGGACCTAAGACCTGCACCGCCCATATATTGCGCGTGAAATTGGCATTTCCAGCAGAGGCTCCGTTTGTTCCCGCCAGTTCCTGGCCGAGGATGACCCTGTCCGCGCTCATGGGATTGCTGGTGGAGGTGCCGTTGTAGAGCGTACTCAGAGAATCGTTGTAGATCCACACCTGGAGAATCCCAGGACCTCCTCTGCCATCCTTGATGATCATGAAGTGGTCAGTAGTTCCCACCGGATCCGTAGAACCGAGAAAGTGATTGTTGTAGGTACTGGAAGTCATGGGGCGGCTGTCGGCCCAGAAGAATATTGGCGTCCCGCCGTCGTCAACGTGATAACCGGCCTCGACCCAGCATGCCCCGAAGCCATTGCTCTGACACGCTGGGGTGTTGTCATCCACCAACCAGGTTTCATTGTTCTCGAATCCCCCACACCCACTGGGACAGGAGAACGGAACCTGGAGAATGTCGCCGTATGCCCCGAAGTATTGTGTCTGCTCCTGCCAGGCCGCTGTCCCGTAGCAGTGTCCGGATTGGGGGTTGCCGCAGTTGTAGTTCACGGCGTGGCTGATTCCGGCGCATGCGAACGACATTAGGACGAAAAGCACCGGCCTCAGTCTGGCGAGGGTAAGGCACACGAAGGCTGTCCGTTCGGACGCCCTGCAATCTTCTCTCTCATTCTTCAGGTGCATATGGTCCTTAAGCCTCCTGTGAGCCAGAGTTTCCGTCCTCGCTCCCAGCAGCAGAGCCGTACCACGATGCAGAAAGATAGTGCAATACACGTGCCAATTCGGAACTAATGAAGCGCGATTTTCCGATTCCGTATTTGCAACCGGATCAACAGGGATGACCAGGGGAAAATCGAATCGCCTGATTTCTCCCGCGATAAAACTATCCAAACGGATATGCGCTGCTATCCGTTTTTGTTGGGGAAAATCCGTGGACAGGCAGGACGTTTCCCGGTTCTCCGAAGAGCGACGGCTCGGAAGTATCATAGGTCCAGGAGCAGCACCTTGTGACCAAGCGTCCACCCAAGGTTCACACCCAACTCGGCCGAGCCGCAGTCCAGATCTTTGCCGCCAACGAGCGCATGAACCAGATGCTGATCGAACATCTTGACCCTGCCGCCTGGAGAGCAAAACCGCCGACAGTCAAACCGCCCGGCACGAGCCGAAAAATAACGCCCCGCACCATTGCGGCGATCTTCACCCACATGCACAATGTCCGCTGCAAGTGGGTCCGGCTTACAGCTCCGCATTTGAAGATTCCCACACAGATCAATCGCGCACACTGCACTCCGAAGCAGGCCCGTGCGGGATTGGCCGAAAGCGCCGCCCGCTGCGCGGAGATGCTCGCGGAGGCGCTCGGCGGTTGTGAGGAAGGTGGTCAGAACGGAGGCCGAGTCGTGAAGTTTCTCAGAGACGGCTGGGCTCGGCCTTGGCCCGTTGGCCCGGAAATGCTGTGCTACATGCTTGCTCACGAAGCCCACCATCGCGGGCAGGTGTGTATGCTGGCGCATCAGCTTGGATTCCCGTTGCCGAACCAGGTGACGTCCGGAATCTGGAATTGGGAAAAGCTGTGGAGAGAGTGCGGGTCGTTTGGCGGCCCCGGGGACGATTCTTAAGGAATCAGTTTGTACGTGCTGGCACAGGAAGCGAGGGCCAGCGCCACAGCTGCAAAACGCCGTGCAATCCTGCCATTTTGTGTCACTTCCCTTCCCGAATTTGGGAGACTGCGACTTGCGTCCGGCGCTCGGGTTTAAGCATTCTTTGGATCCCGGCACTCCAAACCCATATCGATAAACGCTTTCCGTGAATGCCTGCAGCTGGAAGTTGTGTTTGCAGAACGACACCTCTCCCAGGATCGATAGAGGGGTTCTGATATTCTGAGGCCAAGGGACCAGGCACCGCCGAACGCAACCGCCCGCAAGAGATACAACGCAAGCTAGTTAAGCCGCATCTCAAAGGGTGCGGCCGGAAAAGGCAACTTGACCGACCCAGGACAGCGCAAGAGCAACCAGCTTGGTGAAGCCGAGGCCATCGACCGGGCCAAGCAGGGGGACGCGGAAGCGTTCCAGGTGCTCTACGAAATGCACAAACGCCGGGTGTATTCGCTCTGTCTGCGCATGACGGCGAACACCGCCGAAGCGGAAGATTTGGCTCAGGAGGCGTTCCTGCAGCTTTTTCGCAAGATCGCAACCTTCCGCGGCGAGTCGGCGTTTTCCACCTGGCTGCATCGGCTCTCGGTAAACGTGGTGCTGATGCACCTGAGAAAAAAGGCGCTGCCCGTGGTCTCGTTGGAAGAAACCACGCAAGGCGCCGAAGAAGACAGTCCGAAGAAAGATTTCGGGGCAGACGATGTGGCATTGGCCGGATCCATTGACCGGCTGCATTTGCAGAAGGCAGTGGAAAGTCTCCCTCCAGGCTACCGCATGATTTTTGTTCTGCATGATGTGGAAGGCTACGAGCACAACGAAATCGCCAAAATCGTGGGGTGTTCAATCGGAAACAGCAAGTCACAACTGCACAAAGCACGCATGAAACTTCGGGATCTGCTCAAGATGGAAAGAGCCGAAAAGGCCGGATAGTTCTTGAGCAGCAACACTGACCGGCAGAGATTTAGATAGAGATAGCTAGACTACTGGCCGGCAGAAATTAGAGATCGGGAACGTCAGTAACCTGGCAGAGGCGCACGAAATTGCGGCGAACCTGAAACCGCAGTAGACTTCTGGCAACGACTTGGGGAGCGAGTGATGAACTGCGTCGAACTGCAGAACAGCCTGGTGGAAATCGAGGACGGCCGCAGCAGAGAACAGCGAGCTCATCTGAGCGCCTGTCGAGAGTGCTCGACGCTGCTGGCGGAATTGAACCTGATCGCTTCCGCGGCATCGGACCTTCGAGCAGCCAATGAACCCAGCCCGCGGGTCTGGAATTCCATTGAAATCGCATTGCGCCAGGAAGGGTTGATTCATCCGCGGCGAGCGCAACGTCCTTTACTCTCTTCATTCAGCGTGCGCTGGGGACGGGCGGGATGGCTGGTTCCTCTGGCTGCGGCATTACTGATTGCCGTCGGAATCTACGTGCGTCCTTATTCGGCGCAGTCCGGCCCCTCGGCGCGCAACGACGCTGGCAAGGCGGGTCAGGTAGTGGCTGGCCTGAACGCCGGCCTCGACGATCAAGACTTCCTGCAGCAGGTCGCCGACAGCGCTCCCATGATGAGGGCGCAATGGGAAGACAACCTGCGGAACGCGAACGACTACATCCGTGATGCGCAAAGCGGGGTGGATGAGAATCCGAACGACGCGGAGGCGCGGCGCTCACTGCTGGATGCCTACCAGCAGAAAGCCATGCTTTTTGAGATGGCGATGGACCGTTCTCTGCCATAGATAATAGATAGTGGATTTTGTGCGAAGAGCTGCAGACTGGCCGTTCAGCTTGGGGGTAGTCGTATGGTGAACAAACGCACCGCAAAACTGGTTGCCATTGGCGTAATCGTGGCAGGAACGCTGATAGCGGAGAGCAGGAAGGAATATCACTTCACCGTCGGGCCGAAATCGGGCGTCTCGGTGATGAACCCTTACGGTTCGATTTCAGTGGGACCATCCCTGAACAACACCGTGATCGTGAATGCGATCCTGCACTCCGACAAGGTTGAGGTCGATAACAATCAGAGCGGGAACCGCGTCGATATCGAGTCGCATCTGCTGCCGGGCGCCGACGCCGAATCCGGCCGCGTCGACTACGAAGTGCTGGTCCCAGCGGACGCCAGCATCACCTTGCATTCGACCACGGGGCCGCTGCGCGCCGAGAAGTTGCACGGAGACGTCACCCTGGAAGGGTCGGGGGCTACGGTGGACGTGCGGGACATCTCTGACGCGCACGTGCACGTTAGAACTATGAACGGCCCTGTAAACCTGAACAACGTGCAAAATGGCCATGTGGAAGTAGACTCGCTCAGCGGAGAAGTGACTCTCACTCGAGTGAACGGTCCGCTGGTACAGGTGGTCTCGACCAGCGGCCGCATCAACTACACCGGCGACTTTGGCAATGGCGGTGAATATCGCCTGACCAGCCACAGTGGCGATATCGAAGCCACCATTCCCGAATGGACCTCCGCTGACGTGAGCGCCCGCTCCGTGCGCGGAGAGGTGCATGACGACATCCCCCTCCAACCCAAAACTCACACCTGGTTTCCCGTAGACAAGGGACGTGCCTTCGCAGGTACGATGGGTCGGGTAGCTTCATCCTCGACCGTGGTACTGCGCAGCTTCAGTGGTAAAATCCACCTCAGAAAACGCTCAGACAAGTAGCGAACACAATAAAGAAGACAAAGAGCAAACCGGATCGCCGAAAACGGCGTCCTACGGGCTCGGTCGCGGCGCAGAAGCGTCCGCCAGCCCGCCCCAGCAAGCTCTCTTCGCTGGGGCGGTGTATCAGTGCGGAGTCCGTACTGCTGGTCGGATTCATGGGCGCCGGCAAGAGTACCGTGGGCAGCGCTCTGGCGGCGCGGCTGGACTGCGCGTTCGAGGATCTTGACGACCGCGTCGAACAACGCGAAAAGCGGAGCGTGTCCCAGATCTTCCGTGATTCCGGAGAAACCCAGTTCCGGCGGGCGGAGCGGGCGGCCTTGCGCGAGCTGCTGAAAGAGTTGCGACGCGGCGGGAAGAAAGTGGCGGCGCTGGGGGGCGGAGCGTTCACGCAAGTGAAAAATGCCGAACTCATCGAAGCCAGCTGCGTCCCCACGGTTTTGCTGGACGCGCCCGTGGACGAGTTGTGGCGGCGGTGTTGCCGCCAAGCCCGCGATCAGGGAACGCAACGGCCGCTGCTGCACGATTGGGAAAGTTTTCGCAAGCTGTATGAAATTCGTTTGCCCAAGTACCTAAGAGCCTCGGTGCGGCTGGAAACGAACGGGAAGGATATCGATGCCATCGTCGCGGATATCGTCGAGGCTTTAAGTCTGGGTCCGCGCAAGTTGGGTCCGCGCAAGTTGGGTCCGCGCAAATTGGGTCCGCGCAAGTTGAATCAGCGAAAGCAGCCAAAGTAAGGAAGTGCAATGAAAACAACAGGTATTCTGATCGTAAGGACGGTTTCTGGAATGTTGGTGCTGTTGTGTGCTGTGGCCGTCTTGGCCGCCGGTAACAGCAATGACAAACCGAAACCCGGGCCGCAGGCGGTCGATTCCGGCTCGTTCGGCGTTTTCGTCAAAGGGCAACGCGTGGTAACGGAGACCTTCAACGTTCGGCAGGAAAATGGCTCAAACACGGTGACTTCGCAACTGAAGGAAACCGCCGGCTCGACCGCGACCAGCCAGAAATCCGAGCTGCAGATGACCGCCGGCGGTGAGCTGATTCGATACGACTGGTCCGAGACGAGCCCGGGCCTCAGCTCGCTGACGGTCGTGCCCAAAGACGAGTTTCTGATCGAGAAAATCACCTCCTCGCCCACCGCCAAGGCCGCCGAGCAGCCCTTCTTGATGCCCAATACTTCCGCGATCCTCGACAACAATTTTTTCGTGCACCGCGAAGTGCTGGCCTGGCGCTATTTGGCGACGAATTGCCGCAACGAGAAGGGGGAATTGCGCTGCCAGAAGGGGCCGGTCGAGTTTGGGGTCCTGGTGCCACAAGACCGGACGTCCATTCGCGTACGCATGGAGCTTGTGGGAAGAGAGAAAGTAACGATTCGCGGCGCGGAGCGTGAGCTGATGCGCCTGAACCTGAGCGGCGAAGGGTTTTCCTGGGCCTTATGGGTGGACGAGAAAGACCAGTTTAAGCTAATGCGCCTGGTCATCGCGGACGATAATACAGAGGTCGTGCGCGATTAGTAGCGCCCTCGCCTTTCGTCAGAGAAAGATTCGGAGACTTTCTTGGTTCTTACCGATGCACGCACGGCGCGGGTCCTGATCACGGTGCTGTTGTTTGCGCTGGGTCTGGGCTTTCTCTACGTCGCCCGCCAAACCTTGATCGCCTTTCTTTTTGCGATCTTTTTTGCTTATCTGATGAGCCCCTTGGTCTCGCATCTGGAGAAGCTTCTGCGCGGGCGCGGGCGCGCCATAGCTGTTATCTACGTGCTGTTGCTAGCGCTTGTGGTTGTGGTTCTGGTCTCAGTCGGTCCCAGGGTCGGCCGCGAAGCAGCCCGACTGGGACAATCGCTGCCCACCGTCCTTACCCAGGTCAAGAGCGGCCAGTTCGCCAAGGAACTCGGCAGCGAACACGGCTGGAGCGAAAAGAGCACCACACTGGTGCAGGCATTCCTGGCCACCCATAGCGACCAAATCACGCAATTGGCGCAGCGCATTGGTCTTCGCGTCGCCGATGTTGCCAAGCAGGCATGGATGCTCATTATCGTTCCGCTCCTCTCGATTTTCTTTCTGAAGGATGGACGTGCTTTCAGCGACGTCCTGCTTTCGCTGGTGCAATCGCGGCCTCAGCGGGAACTGTTGGAGGGCGTCCTGAACGACCTGAACCAGATGCTGGCGCACTTTATCCGCGCCCAACTGATTCTGGCGGCGCTCACCCTGGTCATGTACTCGGCGTTCCTGGGCATCCTGCGGGTTCCCTACGCGCTGGTGCTGGGCACGATCGGCGGCGTGCTTGAATTCGTTCCTGTGGTCGGACCGCTGGTGGCTGGGGTGACAATCCTGAGTGTAGCCCTGTTGCTCGGTTACAAACACTGGCTGGTTTTGGTGATCTTCCTCGGAGCCTGGCGGCTGATGCAGGACTACGTCTCTTCGCCCCGCATCATGGGGCACAGCATGGAATTGCACCCGCTGGCCGCGATATTCGGCGTAATGGCTGGTGGAGAGGTTGCCGGCATTCTCGGCATCTACCTTTCCATCCCCGTAATGGCCAGCCTGCGCATCGTATTCCGGCGCTGGCATCTGTACGCGGAGAAGAGAAAGTTTGGTCCGCTGAATCAGTACGTTCTGGGCAGCCAGATTGGACACCAGAAGTAAGGCCCTTCGTTCCCGGAACCTCCTGCCCTTTCCTCGCCATCAGAAACCCTGCACATTTCCTAGTGACTTTCGGGTGCCGCTCCGCTGCAGTCTGCGCGAATCTGTGTTGTAAAATCGCAAGAACCTCTTATGAACAAAAGGATTCCAGTCGGCATATTGGGCGCAACCGGAGTTGTGGGGCAAAGATTTATCCAGATGCTGGAGCGGCATCCTTGGTTTGAAGTCGCCTGGTTGGCTGCATCCGACCGGTCCGAAGGTAAAACCTACGGCGAAGCCGTTCATTGGCGGCTGAAGACAGCGATTCCGGCCAACATTGCCGCGATGAGAGTTTCTCCGGCAACCCCGCAAGGCGTGCCAAAGATCATCTTTGCCGCGCTGGACGCCTCCATCGCCGCCGAACTCGAGCCGCGTTTTGCCGAAGCCGGGTGCGCTGTGATCTCGAACTCGAGCGCGCTGCGCATGCAGTCTGACGTGCCTTTGGTAATCCCCGAAGTTAACTCGGCCCATATCCGGCTGATTGACGGGCAGGCCTGGCGCAAGAAGTCGGGCGGGTTCGTAGTGACCAATCCGAACTGTTCGGCGATTGGGCTCGTCCTCGCGCTGGCGCCCATCAGCGAACGTTTTGGACTGGAAAGTGTGATGGCAGTCACCATGCAAGCGGTCAGTGGGGCCGGCTACCCTGGCGTGGCGTCTCTCGACATTCTTGGGAACGTAATTCCCTACATCGCCAAAGAAGAAGAAAAAATGGAGGAAGAGACGCGCAAACTTTTAGGCCAGATCAACGGAACAAGAATTATCCCCGCGACATTTGGCATGAGTGCGCAATGCAACCGCGTGGCCGTCGAGGATGGCCACACCGAGTCCGTTTCCGTCCGGCTCAAAACGAAAGCCAAGCCGGAAGAGATCATCGCGGCGTGGAATGACTACCAAAGCGAACCTCAGAATTTGAAGCTGCCCAGCGCGCCGGAACATCCGGTGGTGTATTACGGGCAACGTGACCGTCCGCAACCGCGCTTGGATGTGGACCTTGGCTCGGGCATGACGACCTCCGTGGGCCGGCTGCGCCCCTGCGGCGTGCTCGACTGGAAATTTACGGTGCTCTCGCACAACACGATTCGCGGAGCCGCCGGGGCCGCCGTGCTGAACGCGGAACTCCTCAAGGCCAAAGGATATCTTTCTGCCAGTTAACTGATGGCTGCGAGTTAAATGATGGCTGAGCCTAGGCTCGGGAATCCTTCCGCAAGGACACCACGCCGATGATCGTGATGAAATTCGGTGGCACTTCGGTGGAAGACGCCAAGGCCATCGAGCGCGTGGTTTCCATCGTGCAGGGGCGGCTGCAGCAGAAACCGGTAGTCGTGGTCAGCGCCATGGCCAAGGTCACCGACACTCTGCTCACGATGGCGCGCGCTGCCGGGGCCGGAGAACGCAAAGCCGCCCTCAAACTCTGCCGCTCCCTCCAGGAACGCCACTACAACACTGCCAGCGAACTGCTGGGCACCGCGCTTTTCACGGAGTTTCATTCCGAACTCGGCGCCGATTTCGAAGCCCTCGATGAGCTGCTGCGGGGCATTTCCGCCGTAGGCGAACTGACCCCACGCACTACCGACCACGTCGCTGCCTTCGGCGAGATGCTTTCCAGCAAGATCGTGGCGGCTGCTTTTGCCGCGCACGGTCTGAGCGGCGTCCATGTGGACTCGCGCGAAGTGCTGGTCACCGACAGTAACTACATGCAGGCCGCGCCTCAAATCGAGGAAACCGACGAACAATTGAACCACAAGGTGAAGCCGCTCCTGGACACCGGAAAGGTTCCGGTGATGGGCGGCTTCATCGGCGCCAACCGCGCGGGCGTGACCACCACGATCGGACGCGGCGGATCGGATTTTTCCGCCGCACTGGTGGGCGCTGGCCTGGGCGCCGAGAGAATCGAAATCTGGACCGACGTTGACGGCATTCTCACCACCGACCCCAGAATCTGTCCGGAGGCCCGGCGAATCAAAGTGATCAGCTTCGATGA
>JBAVAV010000440.1:0-15415 GCA_049585895.1 Candidatus Sulfotelmatobacter sp.
GGCTGGTGCTGGTGGTGAAAGCTTTGCAGGGAGAGATGTTCAAGCTGCCGGTGCTGGGCGATTTCGCGGAGAAACAAGCGAACGCGGTTTAACGCGGATGAACAGGGATTGTCGATTGCTTCCGTCTTCGCTTTCTGGTACCGTTCCGCAACGTCGCTCGGCCTGAATCCGCGCGGCCTCGCTCGACTGTCGGATTTCAATCAAGACTTCGGAGAATCTCCCATGGCGTTTTGCAATATGTGCGGTGCACAGATTGCCGATGGCACGACCAGATGCGCAGCCTGCAGCGCGCGTCCCGCGGTTGCGTCCGCAAGCGTTGGCTCTGGCCTCGCGGACAATGTGGCCGGCATGCTGGCTTACGTGACCATCATCCCGGCCATTGTTTTTCTCGTACTAGAGCCCTACAACAAGAGCCGCTTCATCCGCTTCCATTCATTTCAGTCCATCTTCTTTTGCGTGGCGTGGACCGTTCTTTGGACGGCGCTACGCATCGTGGCGCACATCCCGTTCTTCGGATGGGTCACGATTCTGCTGTGGCCGCTGGTCGGGCTGGCGGGGCTGATTATCTGGATCATTCTTCTGCTGAAGGCGAATAAGGGTGAGATGTACAAACTGCCGGTCATTGGCGACATGGCGGAGAAGCAGGCCAACGCGGGCTAAGGCTGCCGGCCCTTTATTTCGCGCGCTGACGCCACGTGCTGCCCTTGACTTTCTCGACCCAACCCGTCAATCCTATTAGCTTTTACTCCGCAGCCTGGATTCCGCATCAAGCGGCCTTCGCGGCCGGGCGGAGATTTATGTGCAGGACTATTTCTCAGCAGGATTATTTCAGCAAGACTGGGGTACTGATTGCGAATTCGCGTTTTTTATCACGACAAGTGTTTCGACGGAGCCTCTTCGGCCGCGCTTTTCTCCCGCTTCTATCGCGAGCGCATCCGCGGCGACGCCGAGTTTGTTTTCTCCGGCCTGCTGCACCGCGCGGGCGCGCTCTTTGACGAGGCGCAGTTCGATGGCGACGAAAACGCCATTGTGGACTTTAAGTACTCCAGTTCGCCCAAGATTAACTGGTGGTTCGATCATCACGAGAGCGCGTTTCTTTCTCCGGCCGACGCAGCTCACTTTGAGCAGGATCAAAGCAATCGCAAGTTCTACGATCCCGCGTTTAAGTCGTGCACCAGCTTCATCGCCATGATCGCGCAGCAGCGCTTCGGTTTCGATCCCGCGCCGGTTGCAGACCTAGTGCACTGGACCGATATTGTGGACGGCGCCCTTTATCCCGATGCCAATACCGCAGTGGAAATGCAGGAGCCGGCCATGAAGCTGACCATGGTGATCGAGTCGGCTCCGGATCAGAACTTCGTTCCGCATCTGATTCCGCTGCTGGCTTCAAAATCGCTGGCTGAGATTCTGGAGGCGCCGTTCGTCGCGCCGCTGTTGCCTCCGCTGCTCAGGCGTCACGAATTATCGATTGACATTCTGCAGCAGCGTACCCAGTGCAAGGACGGCACCATCTTTTTCGACGTCACCGATCTGGAACTGGAAGGCTACAACAAGTTTGTGCCCTACTATCTGCATCCGGAATCGATTTATAGTGTGGGGCTCAGCAAGAGCAGCTTCCGGGTAAAGGTTTCGGTGGGGTCGAACCCGTGGGCGCCGGAGGAGCCAGTCGTCAACCTGGCCAAGATTTGCGAGCGCTACGGAGGCGGCGGACACGCCCGCGTCGGCGCCATTTCATTTAACGTGAACCAGCACGCGGCGGCAATCAAGGCGTCGCAGGAGATCGTGAGCGAGCTGCGGGCTGCCGTGCGAACGACACGAAAGTAGCACCGCCGTTCCGGCCGAGGGCGAGACGCCCCTTCGGCAAGCTCAGGGCAAGCTCTCGGGACAATCCGGCAAGATGGCGGCGCTACATAAACACACGTCACTTGATTGCAGGCTGCCATCGAGACCGCCGACTCCTCGGCAGCAATTTCTCCGGCTCATGGTACTCTGCAATCAGTTTTCGACCTTGCATGCCCTCGTCCGGAACGAAACCCGATCTACACCTGCAACGGAGGCGGGCGTTGCGGGTAGTGGCTTCTTTCGAATTCGTCAAAGGGGCCTTCGTTTTGATGATTGGGCTATGCGCCCTTCTGCTGATGCGCCAGGACGTATGGGTGATTGCCGAGAGCCTGCTCGCGCTCTTTCACATCAGCACAGACCGCCGCTCGGCCGAGATATTTCTTGATTTTGCCGACAGCGTTACCGAGGCTCGCCTGTGGGCCGCGGTGTGGGTGGCGCTGATCTATTCTTCTTTGCGTTTTACCGAGGCCTACGGGCTGTGGAAAGAACGGCTTTGGGCGGAATGGGTTGCGTTAACCTCGGGAGTGTTGCTACTGCCCGTTGAGATTCACGGACTCATGCGGGGCATCACCGTGGTCCGCACCACGATTTTTCTCGGGAACATCGCGATCGTGATCTTTATGCTCTATCTGATTCGTGCAGGGCGGGGGCGTCGTAAACGCCTGGCCGGGACGTAAACCCGCGCGGGAAGCGGCATTTAGAGGCAAAGGACTCTGGCCGCGCCTCCTCGAGATGGGTCATAATTCCGCGCAGAACAGGTTCGTTCTGGAGGTTTCCATGCGCGTTGTCTCGTATCTTTTTCTTGTGCTCATTGCTATGACAGTGGCTGCGCCCGGCCAGGATACGAATTTCCCCACCGGCCCGCAGTATTTGATGAATTATGGCTCGCCGCAGTTTCTGCATTCCATCAGCACGCCGTCGCTGTCATGGCAGAGCCCGGCATTGGAAGTGGGCGCGAGTAATGCCACGTCGGGAGTTTCGGCGGGGGCAGCGAACTACACCATCGACACTCTGCCCGAGCCGGCACCGCCAGCTGACTTGTTTCCCACCTATTATGGTGTGCCGCGAATTAGCGAGGTAGAGATCAGTCTTCGCGGGAATGGGGCGGAATCGGCGGTTGAGCAGCGCCTGCCCGCCAGCATTCTGAACGTCGGCACATGGCAGATCACCACGAATCAGGACTTGCGCGAGCGCGGCTACGGAATCAGCGTGGTAGAAGCTGCGGCTTATTGGAAGACGCACACCCGGCGCGCGACTCATCTCTATGGGAATGGCGATATCGATCGCCTGCACGAGGGCAACTGATTCAGCTTGGTCACGCTGAGCCAGGCGCAATTCGGATACAGTGAGAAAAGGGAAAGCGACCAGCCTAGGCTCGCGCGAAATCAATATAACCGCGTTGGACGTCGGTGCGAATCAACTTTACCCGCAACTTATCTCCCACGTCGACGCCGGCCTGCCCTTGGGCCAGCAACCCTTCCACGCGAGGCTGCAGCACGCGCACGAAGGTTCCGTGCGGAGTCACGCCGGTGACGATCGCGTCGAACATCGCTCCGATGCGGTTCTGCATGGCGGCCGCGGCCAGGCGCTTGCTCATTTCGCGCTCGACTTTTTTCGCGGCGTCTTCTTTCTCGGTGCAGTTGGCGGCGATGGCCTTGAGTTCGTCGTCGGAATACGGATTCGTCTGGCCGGAGAGCATGGCTTTGATCAAGCGCTGGGTGACGATGTCGGCGAAGCGGCGATTGGGGGCGGTGGAATGGGTATAGTCCTGCACGGCCAGGCCGAAGTGTCCGGGTGGGGAATCGCCCGGGCGCTCCAGCACATATTCTCCCGGTCCGATCAGCTTGATGATCGCCAGCGAGAGATCGGCAAAGTGGTCGGGATCGGCGGCCTTGCGCCGCAGCAGGAAATCGTTGAGCGACTTGGAATCGGGTTGGGCAGGTAGCTTTTCGCTGTATGTCGCTGCCAATTGCACAATGCGGTCCCAACGTTCTGGCTGCTTCACGATGCGGCGCAGAGAAGAAACTTTCTCGAGCATCCGCGCCACCACACCGTTGGCAGCAATCATGAAATCTTCAATCAGCTCGGTGGCGTAGTTCTTCTGCTGTTGCACGACGTCGACCACCTGCTGGTTGAGCATGACCGGCTGAAGTTCGTCGGTCTGGATGTTGAGCGCCCCGTTGGCGTAACGTTGGTCCTTCAACTTTTGCGCGACGTCATTCTGCAGGTGAAGCTGCGCCCGCAAGTCGGAGGAAGCCGCGACCTTCGCGGGAGCGGACGCCGTTCCTTCCAGCCATGCTCCCACTGAGTTGTATTGCAGTTGCACATTATTGCGGAGCAGGGCGCGATACACATCGCTGGAGGCGACGCGTCCATCGGAGCCAACCACGAACTCGACGACTACGCCCAGCCGGTCCTGATTTTCGAGCAACGAAGTCTGGCCCGTGGAAAGCTCCTCGGGCAGCATCGGGAAGTTTCTGACCCCGGCATAAACGGTGGTGGTTTCTTTGGCGGCGTGCTGATCGATCGGCGTCTGCTTGGGCACATAAGCATCGACGTCGGCGATACCCACCAGAATTTTCACGCTGCCGTCTGGCAGGCGTTCCGCAACCTCGATCTGATCGAGATCGCGCGATGTGTCGTTGTCGATGGAAGACCACAGCAGGTTCCGGAGATCGCGCACGTTTGCGCCTGTGGAGATGCTGGGCGGATGGTTTTTCAATTCCGCCAGTTGCTGTGCAACACCGGCCGGAAATTCCGGCTCGAAGCCGTGTTCCAGCATGATTTCTTTGGCAGTGGCTTGCAGATCGAGATCAGTAGGATGAGTGTTGGGCATGATTGAGCTTCTGGCGACGAGCTTCGAACCGCGAGCCACCCGGAGTTGTTTTTCTCGCGGCTCGCAGCTCGCAGCGCAGATCTATTCGGTGACCACCGCCTTCACCAGATTTCTGGGGCGATCGACGTCGTAGCCCTTCTTGACCGCGACGTGATAGGCGAAGAGCTGCAGCGGAATTACCTCAACAATCGGCAGCAGCAGTTCGGGCCCGGCGGGAACAAAGAACACATCGTCGGCCACCGTGCCCACCTCGCGATCGCCTTCCGTCGCCACGCTTACCAGCCGCCCGTGCCGCGACTTGACTTCTTTCATTACTTCGAGCGTGCGCCGGTAGCGCAGCACAGAATCCGGATCATTGTGGTCACAGGTGGCCAGCACCACGACAGGCAGGTTTTCGTCCACGAGAGCGTTGGGCCCGTGTTTCAGTTCTCCAGCGGGATAGCCCTCGGCGTGCGTGTAGGAAATCTCCTTGAGCTTGAGCGCGCCTTCGCGCGCAATCGCGTAGTGGACGCCGCGTCCCAGGTAGAGGAACTTCTCGGCACGGAAATGTTTCTGTCCGAACTCTTCGGCGAGATCGTCCCAGGCGCGCAGGTTGCTTTCGATCGCGGCGGGAAGCTGCGCCAGCCGCTGTAAATACGACCGGGTGACTTCCGAGGTCATGCGGCCGCGCTTGCGGGCCAGAAACAGAGCCATTAAATAAAGCACCGTGACTTGCGTGGTGAAGCTCTTGGTGGCGGGAACGGACAGCTCGGGTCCGGCGCCGGTAATCAGTGCTGCGCTGGCCTCGCGCGGGATGGTTGCTTCCGCGACGTTGGAAACAGCGATGGTCTTGACGCCGCGGGTGAGCGCCTCGCGTTGCGCGGCAATGGTGTCGGCGGTTTCGCCGGACTGCGTGATCACCATCACGATTGGCTCGACCGCCGCATGGCTCGATCGGTAGCAATATTCGCTGGCGTATTCCACATCGACGGCAACGCCGGAGAGATCTTCGATCATGATTTCGCCGGCCAGGCCCGCGTGGCGGCTCGATCCGCTGGCCGCAATGATCAGCTTCCCGAAGGTCAGCAGCGCGCTCTCGATGGCATGCAGCCCGCCGGGGAAGATGACGTCATTCTTCAGGTGCATCTCGATAGTCTTCGCGATGGCCTGCGGCTGTTCGTAGATTTCCCGGCGCATTAAATCGGAGAATTGAACTCGGTGAGCAGTTTTGTGGTTGGTCGGATGCATGATCGATTGCGCCGAGGGTAAATCATTTCGACCGCGACGGGCAAATTCGGTGTGCTATCGTTACGCCGCATGAATTTTACCTGGATGGATTGGTCGGCGGTCGTTGGCTATCTCGCCATAACGCTTTTCCTGGGCTTGTATTTTCGTTCCCGCTCCGGCAAGAGCATGGACGAATATTTTGTCTCGGGCAGAAACGTCTCGTGGTGGCTGGCGGGCACGTCGATGGTCGCCACCACTTTCGCGGCCGACACGCCGCTGGTGGTGACGGGGCTGGTCTATACCCAGGGCGTCGCGGGCAATTGGATTTGGTGGTCATTTCTCCTTTCGGGCATGATGACGGTCTTTCTGTTCGCGCGCTTGTGGCGGCGTTCGGGGCTGATCACCGATGTACAGTTTGCCGAAATGCGCTATGCAGGAAAGCCCGCGGCATTTCTGCGCGGCTTCCGGGCGCTCTACCTGGGGCTGTTGATGAATTGCCTCATTCTGGGTTGGGTGACGAAGGCGATGACCTCGATTGTCGCCTTCACTCTTGGAGTGAGCGATCAGCGGGCGCTGGCCATCTGTATTTTCTTTCTGATTCCATTTACCGGACTTTACGTCGCGCTCGGCGGTTTGTGGGGCGTTCTGTGGACGGATCTTTTTCAGTTCGCGCTGAAGATGTCAATCGTGATCGGGGTCGCCTGGTATGCTGTGGCCGCGTGCGGCGGCATGAGTGCGATGCTGGGCAAGCTAGCCGCCGCCCGCGCAGCCGCGCCCGGCTCCGCAGATGCTACCGGCCTGTTTCCGGATTTTTCCCGGCCTTTCACTGCGGAGACACTGTGGACGCTGCCCGCGCTCACCTTCGTCGTGTACCTCGGCTTGCAGTGGTGGGCCTTCTGGTATCCCGGCGCAGAACCCGGGGGGGGCGGCTACATTGCGCAGCGCATCTTCAGCGCGCGCGATGAAAAGAACGGGCTGCTGTCGGTGCTTTGGTTCAATATTGCGCACTATGCGGTTCGGCCCTGGCCGTGGATTCTGACTGCCCTCGCTGCGATTGTGCTTTATCCCCATCTGGAGCACCCGGAAAGCGGATACATGCTGGTCGTCAGCCAGCACGTGCCTCCGGCGCTGCGCGGAATCGTGGTGGCGGGATTCATGGCCGCTTTCATGTCCACCCTTGCAACGCAGTTGAATTGGGGGGCTTCCTACCTGGTGGCCGATTTCTACCGGCGATTTTTGAAGGGGAATGAAAGCGAGCATCATTATGTGGTCATGTCGCGAGTGGCCACGGTGCTTTTGGTGATCTTGTCGGCCTTCGTTTCGATGCAACTGCACTCCATTCGGTCAGGCTGGGAGTTTGTTCTCGAGGCCGGAGCCGGCACCGGCGGTGTTTACCTCCTGCGCTGGTACTGGTGGCGCATCAACGCCTGGAGCGAAATCTCGGCCATGGCCACAGCCATGGTAACTTCGTTAATACTGCACTGGATTGCGCCGTTCGGGAATTCCGGGCCTGTAGCGTTTGCCAAAACCGCGGTCACCACCACGGCCATCACAACTGTGGTTTGGGTGCTAGTGACTTTTCTCACTTCGCCGGAACCAGAAGCTGTGCTGGTCAGCTTCTACCGCAAAGTTCATCCCGATGCCCGGGGATGGAAACCGGTAGCAGCTCTAGTTCCGGAAATCACACCCGCCCGCGACATCGGCGCCAATCTTATCTCCTGGCTATTGGGATGCGCCATGGTCTATCTGGCTTTGTTCGGCGTGGGCCGCTTTGTTCTGGGGGCGCATGGACAGGGGGTGATCTTGCTGCTCCTCTCTGCAGTGTGCGCATTTGGATTGAGGGCCAATCTGCAACGGAGCTGGAACTCTTCCGCCGTCCATTCCTAGAGTGCACACAGAACACCGCACGAGCAAGCCGCCCGCGTCGCCAGCCTAATCCATTAGTGCGCGAAAGTGCCATTGCATCCGAGGCAAGATTAGATATATAACCACACAGCCACCGTCCGCAGTTTCGGGGCTGGTTTGTGTGCAAGTACCTTCACCCTCCCGACCTTCTTGAGTCGATTTTGCAGCGGAGCGTCTTGATGGCATTCATCCGTAAAATTCTAGCAATTGCGTTCTTGTTCGGCGCCATTGCCGCCGCAAGCGCCCAAACGCCTGCGTGGTCTCAATGGGGACAGAATCCGCAACACACCGGAAACATGCCGGTGGCCGGTCAGGCGCCCCAGGCAAAGCTTTCCGACCTGGTCTTCGACCCATTTGTGTCTGCGGAAGTTGCTGAGTCGAGTGCTTTGCTGATGCACTATCAGGCGCCCCTGATCAGCGGCGCAACTGTATTCATGGAGTTCAAGTCGGGAACCTATGTGTCCTGCAATCCGCCGAAATCAGGGCAGCCGTTTCCCTGTGGCCCCGATGCCTGGAATACCGAGATCTGGAACGAGACCGCTCTGCAGTGGCAGAACGGGCAATTGACCCCGATCTGGAACTTCGCATCCGATTGGACTCCTCCGCCGAATAGCGGAACAGCACCTACGAAGATTTCACTGGGCGGATGGGAGCCGGTGTTTCAACCGACGCTCGCCGGAGCGTTTATTTACGTGCCCGGCGCCGGGGGCACGGTCTATCAGCTCAACCAAAGCGATGGGTCGGTGGTAATGCAGATCAATCCTTTCGGTGGAGGGATCGATCCCAGCAAGTTCGTGGCTGGCGGCCTGACCGCCGACGATTTTGGCAACATTTATTACAACGTTATTCAGGTCAATTTGGCCTGGCCATGGAATGTAGACGTAACTAACTCATGGCTGGTGAAGGTGGCGCCCGACGGCAGTACGAGTACGGTCACCTATACGTCCTTGCTGCCCAATGCTCCGCAACAATGTCTGGGCACGTTTGCGGGGCAGCCGCTACCCTGGCCACCCAGCCTGACCGCGCAGCCGCCAAATATCTCCTGCGGCTCGCAGCGCAGCGCGCTCAATGTGGCGCCGGCAATTTCCAGTGACGGATCGACGGTCTACACAGTGAGCCGCGGACATTTCTGGCCGCGGAGCACTTACCTGCTCGCCGTGAACTCTTCCGACCTCAACCTGCAGTGGTCAACGGGGTTGAATGAAATCTTCGATGACGGCTGTAATATTCTTTTGCCCGCAGATGGCCTACCCGATGGATGCAGCATTTTTGGCACAACCGGCTTCGATCCCACGCAGAACACTCTGGGGTCTGCCTCCGCCTCCGATGAGGCCTCCGCCTCTCCCGTTGTAGCGCCGGACGGCAGCATTCTTTTCGGCACCAACGCGGCTTACAACTATGGACGCGGCCATTTACTGAAGTTCAGCCCCCAGGGCCAATACCTCGCCAGTTATGACTTCGGCTGGGACAGCACACCCGCCATCTTTCCAAACAATGGCTCGTATTCCGTCATTTTGAAAGACAATCACTACGACAATGGATCGTATTGCAGCAATCCCACATGGTGCCCCGCGGCGCCGCCCGGGCCATACTATGTCACGCAGCTAGATTCGGATCTGAATATCCAATGGCAGTTTCAGGATACGACCGTCGCGAAGAACCATCCCAACGGCTACGAGTGGTGCGCGAATGACGCCGCAGTCGATGTAAATGGAGTGGTGTACGCGCTGAACGAAGACGGGCATCTCTACGTGATTCCGCAGAGCGCCACCGGAGTGCAGAGCGTTCTCCTGGAGAAGTCTGAAGATGCCGGATACACTCCAGTTACGATGGGGCCGGACGGTATGGTCTACGCGTTGAATGCGGGACACCTCGTGGCCGTGGGCCAGCTCTTTGCTACTTCCACGCAGTTGAGTTCCTCGGCAAATCCCTCAATCTACGGAACTGCCGTCACTTTCACTGCGACCGTGACATCGACCGGTGGTACTCCTCCCGGCGTGGTCACTTTCAAACGTGGTACAACCGCCATGGGCAAGGGAACACTCATTAGTGGAACTGCAAGCTACACGACGAAGCCGACTCAGCTTCCGGCGGGTACCAGTTCAATCACAGCCGCGTATGCGGGCGACGCCAAAGATGCAAGCAGCACGTCGGTCGCCCTGACGCAGGTGGTGAACCAGGCTGCGACTACTACAGTCTTGACGTCCCAGCCGAATCCCTCCACAGCGGGTCAAAGCGTCACGCTCACCGCGACTGTAACGGCGACGCCGGGAGTTCCGACGGGTACGGTTACCTTCAAGAGTGGGAGTCGGCTGCTGGGCCGGGCTACGCTAACTAACGGAGTGGCTACTCTCAACACCGTTTTCAGTAAACCCGGGTCGCTTTCGCTTACCGCTAGCTACGCCGGCACTGCGAACTACCAAAGCAGTACTGGGAGTGTGACACAGACTGTGCAGTAAAGGCGATCGCAGCCTGAAAGCCAACTGCGATAAGATCAAAACATCTGCGATTGGCCCCGTAGCTCAGTTGGATAGAGCAGCGGTTTCCTAAACCGTTGGTCGGCGGTTCGACTCCGCCCGGGGCCCCCACACTTCAATGCACGCGGAGTTTTACCGGCGTGCAATTCTCGTCAGCGCAGGCAGCAGATCTCCGAAAGCCGATCTCGCCTTCGGCTCGCCAAAATCAAAATACATTCTGCGGTAAAGCTGATAGAGGCTGTCGTACGTGTCGCGCGTTTCCGGCTGCGGAGCGAAAACCGTGTACTTGGGACACACTTGCCGCTGCGCCTCTTCGATCGTGCGGAAAGTGCCCGCGGCAAGGAATGCAAAGATCGCGGAGCCGACTCCGGTCACCTTGCTGCTGGGAACCAGCACGGGTCTTCCCAGCACGTTGGCATAAACCTGATTTAGAACTGCGTTGCTCTGCGGAATACCGCCGCCGTTGATGGCGCGCTGCGTGGGCGCGCCGTACTCGCTCATGCGGTCGAGAATCACGCGGGTGTGAAACGCCGTACCTTCGATGGCGGCGAAGAGTTCGTCCTGCGCGGTGTGTTGTAAGTTCCAGCCCAACGTGATGCCGCCGAGATTGGGATTGACCAGCACGGTGCGGTCTCCGTTATCCCATGTCATGCGCAGGAGGCCGGTTTGTCCGGCGCGATAGCGCTCCAGGCCTTTGCTCAACTCGGCAACCGTGGTGTTCGCGCGTTGCGCGATGACGTTGAAAATATCTCCCGTGGCGGAAAGTCCGGCCTCGATGCCGGTGAATTGCGGATGAACGCTGCCGGGTACCACGCCGCACACCCCCGGAATCAACTGAGCTTTCGGCGCATAGGCGATGATGCAGGTAGAGGTGCCGACCACGTTGACGACGTCGCCTTCCTTGGCTCCGGCGCCGATTGCATCCCAGTGCGCGTCGAATGCGCCGACGGGAATTGGAATGCCGGGCCGCAAACCCAGCTTCTCCGCCCAATGCGGCGAAAGCTTGCCTGCAAGCTTGTCTGAGGTTGCGTATTCGCCATCGAGCTTCGCGCGCACGCCGCTCAGCAGCGGGTCCACTTTGGTCAGGAAGCTTTCCGGCGGAAGTCCGCCCAGCGCAGCGTTCCACATCCACTTGTGTCCCATGGCGCAGATGCTGCGCTTGGCCTTGCTCGGGTCGGTCACGCCGCACAAAGTGGCGGCCACCATATCGCAATGCTCGAACGCCGTCACGAATTTGTCGCGCTTTTCAGGATTGTGCCTCAGCCAGTGCAGCAATTTTGCGAAACCCCACTCCGAGGAATAAACTCCGCCGCACCACTCGATCGCCTCCAGTTTCTCGCGGTGAGCGCACGCGGTGATTTCGGCTGCCTCCTGCCTGGCGCGGTGGTCGCACCAGAGGTAGTAATCGTCGAGGGGAACCAGTCCTTCACCTACCGGGATCACGCTGGAGCCGGTGGTATCGAGCGCGATGGATTCCACCTGATCGCCAGAGATTCCCGCCGCCTTGACGGCCTGCCGGGTAGCTTCCGCCAAAGCGCGCATGTGATCGGCATGAGATTGCGTGGCGAAGTCGGGATCTTCGCGCTTGCGGTGTAGAGGATATTCGGAAACCGCCGAGTTCAGCAGCCCGCGCGCGCTGTCCACGATGGAAATGCGGACGCTGAGCGTGCCGAAGTCAACTCCCGCCACGATGGCCATGGTTTAGCGGTCCACCATTCAAAGTCGTTCGCGAGACATTCAACTCTTGTCATTCCGAGGAGCGCATGCGACGAGGAAGCTGCTTTCTCTCGCCTCAGAGCCGGGCGTATACTCTAGTTGCGGTGCCAGTACATCTGCCAGCCCAGGTAGCGGATGGCCGCTTCATGCACTGCCGCTGACGTGGTGGAGAAATTCGCGGCCACGTGGTGCTCAAATCCGTTTTCGCAGATGTAGCGCAGCAGCTTCTGGAGCTGCGGAATCTGCACCACGCCCACGCCGCCAAAGGTTTGCAGCGGATCGGAGGTGAACTGGCCTTCGCCAACGTAGCCTCGCATTACGCCCGCGGTGTCGTCAGTTGAAAAGCGCGCGAAGCTCATCGCCCCTGGCTTCACGCGTCCCACCACCGTGCCGAAGGTATTTTCCTTGCCCACGGTTCCGGCGATGATCTGCTGAAAATCCATGCGCACGTCCTGGAAGAAATGTTTAGGCAGGTTGCTGCAGTGGAAGCAGACGGCTTTGTCGGGATCATCGCCGTAATTGTTGTTCCAGTCGAGCAGGGCGCTGGGCGTCTCCGAAGCCAGCGCCAGAGCATACATGCTGACAGTGCCACACACGTCGACCTCGCAGGCGGCGGGCAGCAGGTTGTTGCTCATCATGCTCATGATGGTGCAGGGAACGACTCCAAAATATTCTTCCATCGCGGTCCAGCACTGCACCGCGCTGACCTTCACGTCGCTCGCCTTCATCCAGTGGTCGATCACGTAGCCGAGCTTGGCCATCTTGATCAGCGCCGGCTCGGGAACGCCGCCGGTGGTCACATATTTGCGAATGTCGGCCAGCTTGCCCTGCACACCGGCATCGTCATCTTTCAGGCGGGCAATGCGGCCCAGGATCTCCGACAAATCCACGGTTTCCGTGGAGATGCCGGAGCGCTCCAGGAGTTTTTCGCTGTAGCGCACGGTGTTGAATGCGGCCGGGCGGGCGCCAATACTGCCTACGCGCAGGTTGCGCATGCCGTTGGCCACGCGGCAGACCGCGGCAAACCAGGCCAGATCGTTCTGAAAATCTTCTGAGCCGGGGCTTACGGTATGCAGGCGAGTCAGGGAATAGGGGATGCCATACTGCCGCAGATTGTTGCAGGCCGACATCTTTCCGCAAAAACTGTCGCGCCGGAAAGCAATGGACATCTTAGTGGCGTCATCGGGCGTGGCCTGCACCAGCACGGGAACATCGAGCCGGGCCAGGCGCAGCGTGTCTGCAATGGCGCGCTCGTCGCCGAAGTTGGGCAGCGTGACAATCACGCCGTTGACCCGGTCGCGATTCTTCTGGAACAGCGCGGCGCAAACCTTCGCCTCCTCGTAGGTCTCCACCGCGCCGTGCTTGCTGTCTTCCGGGCCCAGCACAATGGAATCGACGCCCGACTTGGCGAGCGCCTGGATCATCTCCTCGCGGCCTGATTGGGCCAACTGACCCGGGAAGAAGCCGCGGTTCCCGACGATCACGCCCATGGTCATTTTCTTGTGCGACATAATCTCTCCGCACCCAAACTGCTTTGCTAGCGCCGGCCCTAGCTCTGCTTGGATGGCGTAAAGTGCCAGCAATAAAAACCGCCCAGCACCGTCAGAATTGCTCCCCACCAGACGCTGGCGTGAAGTTGATACAAGACAGGGGGGGATTGCGGGGGATGAATCAGTTCATACATCCCCGCGCCCAGAATGATGAAGCCGTTCACCAGCAACGACGTGCCGATGAAAAACCAGATCGAAATCGACCTTCCTGCTCGCATAAGGTTTCACCTACCAGAAAATAATGTTCAGTACGAAGAAAACGACGGTGACTACACCAGCCCAGAAGAGAGGCTTTTGGTATAGAGGGACATCTCCTATGGAGGGGACCTCCGTCAACCCGTAAACCAAGCCGGTCAATTCGCTGTCCGGGATGGGTTTCGTTGCCAGGCTCACCGCCACGGTCACCGCCACGCAAACTACAAACGACCAGAGTGCCTGATACATATCCTGGGCAAGGCCTTTGGCGTGTGGCGAGAGCGCCACGTAGCGCAACGCGGAGGGATCGATTCTTACCCAGGTCCACATCCCGATCGAAGAAAGCGTCCCGCATAGCAGTCCCCACAATCCCGCCGGGCCCGTCGCACTATTCCAGAGCATTCCGAGTACGACTGTGCCGAACAGCGGAGCAATGAAAAAACTGAACAGCGCCTGCACGTAATCCATGATGCTGGCAAACTGCATCACCAGATACGCCGTTCCCACGCTGATCAGCACGCCGACGATGGTGGTCCAACGCCCTATGTTCACGTAGTGATGATCGCTGCCCTTGCTGTTGATCAGCGGGCGGTAGATGTCATAAGTCCAGACGGTGGTGAAGGCGCTCACATTTCCCGCCATTCCAGACATGAAGCCGGCGATCAGCGCCGTCACTCCCAGGCCGAGCAATCCGGGACCGCAATAGCGCGCGAGCATGAGCGGAAGAACGTCGTTATAGCTGTGTCCTCCGGTGACTGCGGCCACAGACTCCGGGACCAACTTCTCCGGAAGCAGAGCCAAGCCCAGCAGGCCGGGCAGGATCACAATGAAGGGCACCATCATTTTGAATCCGGCACCGATGATGGGGGCAATTTCCGCGCTGCGGATATCTTTCGCCGCCAGAATGCGCTGCACCACGAGAAAGTCGGTGGTCCAGTAGCCCATCGAGAGAACCGCGCCCAGTCCGAAAACGATGCCGGTCCAGTGGATTCCCATGGGATTGGTGCTGAAAGATCCCAACCCAGACCAGAGATGGACGTACTGTTCCGAGGTTCGCTGGGCGATCTGCAGCTTGAGGTTGGTCCAGCCGCCGGCCTCGTACAATCCCAGAATCGGAATCAGCAGAGCCCCGGCCCAGATGAGAAAGAATTGCAGCACTTCATTGAAGATGGCGGAGCGCAGTCCGCCCAGCGTTACATAAATGGCCACCGTCAGAGACGAGACCCAGATACTGAAATTGATATCCCAGCCCAGCACGATCTGCATGACCTTGGCCATGGCAAACATGTTGACGCCGCTCATGAGCACGGTCATGAAGGCGAACGAAACCGCAGATAAGGCACGGCTGGGTTCGCCGAAACGCAGCTCCAAATATCCCGGCACGGAGTGGGTTTTCGAAATGTAATAGAACGGCATCATGACCAGAGCCAGAAACAAAATCGCCGGAATGGCGCCGATCCAATACCAGTGCGTGGCCAGGATGCCGTACTGGTAAGCCGACGCGGACCAGCCCATCAGTTCCAAAGCGCCGAGGTTCGCCGCGACGAAGCTGAGGCCGGCCACCCAGGCGGTCATATCGCGGCCAGCGAGGAAGAAGTCTTCGCCGGTTTTGGTAAATCGCTTGAGGTAGAAGCCGATGCCCAGGACGATCGCGAAGTAGAGCGCGATGACGACGATATCGACTGAGC
>JBAVAV010000441.1:0-3065 GCA_049585895.1 Candidatus Sulfotelmatobacter sp.
CGAAACGGTGCGGCGCACGAACCTGATTGACTCTCCCGGCCTTCTGGAGCGCAACCACCACCTGTACCTTGCGCTGATCAGCGGACAGGTACGCGATCCGCAACAGATTGCTGCGACCGTTATCAAGACAACGGCTGGCGGCGTTCCGGTGCGCGTGGGCGACGTTGCCAGCGTGGAGTCGGCGGTTCGCCCGCTTTATACGATTGTGACCTCGAACGGAAAGTCGGCGGTTCTGCTGAGCATCAATCGGCAACCGGAAAGCAACACGGTGAGGGTAGCGGACGAGGTGCACGCGGAAGTTGAGAGCCTGCGCAAGTCCTTGCCGCCCGGGGTCGAGATTCAACCTTATTACGACCAGTCAGACATTGTTAAGGAATCGATTGCGAGTGTCCGCGACGCCATCCTCATCGGCCTCATCCTGGCGTCTATCATCCTCGTGATTTTTCTGCGCGACTGGGGCACTTCCATCGTGGCGGGGCTGGTGATCCCGGCGACCATCGCTGTTACATTTATCGCGCTCAAATTGATGGGAGAGAGTTTCAACCTGATGACGCTGGGCGGACTGGCCGCGGCCGTCGGCTTGGTCATCGATGACGCCATTGTAGTAGTTGAGAATATCGTGCTGCATCGCGACGCGGGCCAGACGCGGCTGCAGGCAATCCATAGCGCCCTCGGCGAAATTACTATCCCGCTGATCGGCTCGACTATTACTCCGATTGTTGTTTTTCTTCCGCTCATTTCTATCACCGGCGTAACTGGCACGTTCTTCCGAGCTCTGGCCGTCACCATGTCGGTCTCCCTGCTCACCTCACTGGTCCTCGCGCTTAGTTGGACGCCGGCTCTTAGCCAGTTCTTGATTAAAAGATCATCGGACAAATCATCCGGCAACTCGTCTGCGAATGATGAGGCTGTTGACGAGATCTCCCTTGAGCCAGAGGCTGAATCTATCCGTCGTCTGACGGAAGTGGAAGAAGCTTCACTGAGTGGCTTCTTTCGCAAGGTGATTGCTTTCCACGAACGCTGGCTCCGCCGCTCGCTGGAGCGGCCACTCTGGCTGGCCGGATTCTGTCTTGCTCTGATCGCGCTGGCGTATCTGTGCTTTCAGTTTTCAGGCTCCGATCTTCTCCCAAAGATGGACGAGGGTGGCTTCATTCTCGACTACATCATGCCGGCGGGCAGTTCTTTGGCCGAGACGAATCGTGTAGTTCGCCACCTCGAACAGATCCTGCGCGATACTCCCGAGGTCCGGAACACCTCACGGCGGACTGGCCTGCAACTGGGACTGGCGGCGGTTACCGAGGCCAACACCGGCGACATTTCCGTCATGCTGAAGTCAGCTCGCCGTCGCGATATCGAAGAAGTCATGGCCGATGTTCGCACGAAAATCAAAACCGAAGAACCAGCCATTGACGTGGAATTCGTCCAAGTCCTTCAGGACATGATTACTGATCTGACTGGAGAACCGCAGCCTATCGAGATCAAGTTGTTTTCTCAAGACCCAGCTGTGCTTGAACAGTGGGCGCCCAGAGTAGCGGATGCGATTACCAAGAATAAAGGCGTCGTGGATGTGTTGAATGGAATTGACAACACCATCAGCGGTCCGGCCGTAATGTTCCAGGTGGACCCCTCGGTCGCGGCACGGGCCGGGTTCACCCCCGAAGAGGTTGCGACCGACGCGGCGGCCATTCTTGAAGGTGAACCGTCGACGACTCCCGTAGTCACTCATGGTCGTACTTACACCTTGCGGGTGCGCTTTCCGGCAGGAAACCGGGCTTCATTGGAGGCAATGCGCGACACGCTCCTGGTGAGTTCGACGGGTAAAACAGCGACGCTCGGGTCGCTGGCCACGCTGACCGAGATACCTGGACAGACGGAAATCCGGCGCGAGAATCTGCTGCGGGATGTGGTGGTCTCAGCGCGGCTGGAGGGCGCTGACCTGGGTACAAGTATTGCGAGTGTTAAGAAAAGTGTCGAGCAATTACATCTGCCTTCTTCCATTCGGGTGGCATACGGTGGAACCTATCAGGTGCAACAGAAATCGTTTCGGGATCTCGTCCTCGTGCTCATTGTGGCGGTTTTGCTCGTTTTCATTGTCTTGCTGTTTGAGTTTCGAACGTTTGCAGCGCCACTTGCAATTCTTACGTCGGCCGTGCTCTCGACCTGTGGAGTGTTTCTAGCCCTGTTCATCACTCGCACTACGTTCAACATTTCGTCTTTCATGGGAATGATCATGGTGATTGGCATCGTAGCCAAGAACGGTATTCTGCTGCTCGATGCTGAGCAGAAATTTCGCGCTGCGGGGCTCCCGCTTGAAGAAGCGGTAATTCAGGCAGGTCGCCGCAGGTTGCGGCCGATCGTCATGACCGCGCTCGCCGCGGTAGCGGGAATGCTGCCTCTTGCTTTTGCGATGGGCGCGGGATCTCAGATGTTAAAGCCCCTCGCAATTGCCGTGATTGGCGGTGTGCTTCTTTCCATGGGTCTGTCGCTGATCATCACTCCTGCGGTCCACCTGTTCTCGACTCGGCGGGCACTAGACGGTCAGGCGTAGCACCCTTACCACGCAGTCAGAAAACGGATAGCATCCACGAGCCGAAAGCAGTGATTCCGCCGATTTCCTAGCATTTTTTCAACCCGTCCGACTTATGCTGGTTGACTTACCCCCGGGCCGACTTCCCCGGCTTTTCTGGGACAATCCTGCTAGCTCCCCTAAATGAACAGCTGTCCCTCTCACGAGTGCCGACGTAACCAGCGTTGTGCAGAGTGTGAATGCGCCCATGGTGGTTGCGGTCGCGGACCGCGCCGGGAACATCCTTGCTGTGTTCAAAACGCCCGGAGTGCCAAGCACGTCGACCGGAAATTTTGGCCAGTCAGTGCCGACCGACGAACTGGCAGCCGGATTGTGAACACTGCTGATAAATCGCACTGTGCGGGAAGAGAGCGGCGCCCGGTCATTGCTGAAGAAAGCGGCGGTGCGGGCCTTATCCCGAAAACGGCAAGTGATTTTAGCAATTCTTTTTAGCACCCGCTCAACAATCTAACGTCCAGGTTCGCCGGTAAGATCCCGC
>JBAVAV010000442.1:0-3340 GCA_049585895.1 Candidatus Sulfotelmatobacter sp.
GCCTACTTCAAACTCGATGAGCTCGGCAACTACCAATACCAGGCGTTTGGCTTGCCCCAGCTTTCGCTGATGCGACGAGAGTCGAATCCGCTGGTCATTTCGCCTTACTCGACATTTCTGGCGTTAAGCGTGGACCGGCCAGCCTCGTTGCAGAACCTGCGCCGCATGGAGGCGCTCGGTTGGTTCGGTTCCTACGGATTCTACGAATCCGCCGACTATTCGGTCCCCCGCAGCCGCCGCCACTGGTCGCGATTTCAGATCGTGCGCTGCTGGATGGCTCATCACCAGGGGATGAGTCTCCTTTCCGTGGCCAATCTGCTGTGCGACAACGTGGTGCAGCGATGGTTCCACACCGATCGCAGAGTGCAGGCCACGGAGCTCTTGCTGCATGAAAAGCCAGTCTCGCATGTCCGCTCCGCGGAGCTGCCCTATCGAACGTCGGTTGCGTAGCAACGGAAGCCCGCTCGCAGGTAGGAAAAAACTAAAAGGGAACAGTTTCGAGTCCTGCCGCGCGGTGCGAGGATCAATAGGGTAATTTCCGTCCCGGCTGCAGACTTCTTAGCCGCTTCAATTCGACCAGCATCGCGCTACGGACGGTTTCTTCCTGCTCACCGTCAAGTGCCGCCTGCAACACTGGTATCGCAGAGGCGTCTCCGAGGCTACCTAACGTAACGCTCGCTGTTAGCCGCACCCCGAGATCGGGATCCCTTAGCGCTTTCATCACCAGGTCCAAAACCTTTCGATATTCGTGTGGGCTGGAATGATCGATGAACATGGTCACGAGATCGAGGGCATCTATTTTGGCGAGGGTATCTTGTGGGTCGCTATCCGACTGCAGGATTTCGAGAATCGCATCGACGCAGGAATTGTCGTGGAGTTGAGTCAACATACTCGCCGCTAAAATCCTGGTGCTCCCCCACTCACTGGCATTGTGACACTCAGTAGTCAACATTTCGCGTCCGGCCTTGTCCCCGAGTTCTGCGAGATCGGATGCTATAACGATGCGAACCCGCTCATCCTTTTCCTGTAACATGGCAGCCTCAAGAGGTGCCTCTGCCTCCTTTGGCCAGTGTCTTGTCAAGACGTGCGACGCTGCTTTACGTATCTCGGGATCGTTATAGTAAAGCGCTGCCAGTACGGCCTCCTGCCTGGTGGAGACGTGGTGCTTTGTTAGAAACTGCTCCGGCGAATCGCGAAGGGGACGCCCCTCAGTGCTTTGTTGTGCCAGGGCGGAGAGAGCGAACAAAAGCGCTAGCGATGTTCCTAAACAGACGCCAAGTTGGCCTCTTTTGACCCCATTACACGCGATCATAACGAAATTGTACTCTTCTACGTTGAGGAGTCGCAGCGGGAATTATGAACAGCGTCAACAGCAGTAGCAGCACTCCTCAGGCGCGAAGCGTTATCGCGCAATTCGTGGAGGCCGTGTGGTTGCCGTTTCTCGAGCGTCACCGAGCTTCGTCCACGACCACAGTTTTACATTAGCTTACACCGGTCAGCGAAGGTAAGCGATTGAAAAAAGTGGTGAGCGCGGATGGACTCGAACCATCGACCCATGCCTTAAAAGGGCATTGCTCTGCCAACTGAGCTACGCGCCCGCTTTCTCTCAATTTAACATATCGCCAAGAACTTGATGCACGAGCTCAACGCTGGAGAGATCTCATCGCGATAACCAGAGCCGGTCCTGCGCGGCAGGGTGACTCTGGCGGCGCCGTGTGGCATGCTTGAACGTCGTATGCATCCGAGGACCGTCTCCCCTTGACCGCGAAAGAATCCTTTTTGGGCGCGCCACGCACGACGTCCGGTTCGAAGATTCAGATTGCAGGGGTCTTGTGTCTGTTCGCGGTAGTCTATGCTGGCTCACTTTTTTCGCCCGGATTGCAGGACGATGCGGATTCCACCCACGCCGAAGCCGCGCGCGAAATGTCCGTTACGCACGACTATGTCACGCTGAAAGTGAACGGCAACCGCTATCTCGAAAAAGCGCCCTTGATGTACTGGGTGGTTTCTGCAAGCTACGCGTGCTTCGGCGCCAATGAATTCGCGACTCATCTGCCGGTTGCGGCCTCCGTGTTGCTCCTCGTGCTGCTGGCCATGCGCTGGGGACGCCGCGCATTTGGCGGCCGCGCCGCGATCTACGCCGGGCTGTTCGTCGCCACGGCCGCCGGCTGTTACCTTTTCACGCGCATCCTGATCCCGGAATCCATTCTTAGTCTTTTCATCGCTGCATCGTTCTACTTTTTCGTTACCGCGCTGGAAGATCGCAATGGCAATGCCTGGCGCTGGTACTGTGGCTACGCCTGCGTGGCCCTGGCCGTGCTCACCAAGGGCCTGCTCGCCATCGTCGTCGTCGGACTCACTCTGCTGCTGTATATGGCGATCAGCGGCGAGTGGCGCCGCTGGCGCGAGTTTCATCTGTTTACCGGCGCTTTGCTCTTCTTGCTCATCGCTGCGCCCTGGCACTTGCTTGCCGGCATTCGCAATCCGCGCTTCTTCTGGTTCTATTTTGTGAACGAGCACTTCATGCGCTTCCTGGGCAGGCGCATTCCGAAAGACTATAACAAGCAGACCAGTTCACTCTATTGGACGCTTCATCTGGTATGGCTGTTTCCCTGGAGTTTCTACCTGCCGGTGGCGCTGCGTCGTCCGTTAACAAAGTGGATGGGACGCCGCAAGCTGAATCCCAACAGGACTCCGCGACCACCTCTCAGCTTTCGCTCCCGAACCGAACTGCTCTGCCTCATCTGGGCCGGAGTCACGCTTGTTTTCTTCTCCTTCTCCACCAACCAGGAGTACTACACGTTTCCGGCGTATTTGCCGATCCTGTTGCTGATTGCAGAGAGACTGGCGAACGAAGAAGAGTCGGGCTCGCGGCTGTGGCTTGTGTGGAGTTCTGGTGTGCTTGCTCTCATCTGCATCGCGGGCTCCGCCGTACTGGCAGCGGGCCTGTGGAACTCGCGCCACCTGGCGTTTGTACCGGATATCGGCACCGTGCTCGCCAAGCCCGATTTGGCAGGAGAGACGCTCTCGATGGGGCACATGCTCGATCTCACGGGACAGTCGTTCGCCGCGCTGCGTCTTCCCGCTTTCCTTGCTGCCATCATCCTTCTAACAGGACCCGCATTTGCCTTCTGGCTGCGGCGGCAAGGTTCCGACTTCGCCGCGACCTGGACTACCGCGGCCACGATGGCAATCTTCCTGATCGCCGCGCATATCGCTCTCGTGCGCTTTGATCCTTTCCTGGGATCGCGAAGCATGGCTTGGCAGATCTCCCCGGAACTACGGCCCACAGACCGCGTGATGATTTACGGCGATCAGGCGTTTGGCTCGTCGTTGCTGT
>JBAVAV010000443.1:0-10228 GCA_049585895.1 Candidatus Sulfotelmatobacter sp.
GGTAATAGCTGGGGGGGAATTCGCAGGTTCCGCGCGCCACCGGGTGATGGCGCCACGCATTTTCCAGGCGCCCCAGAAGGAATGCGAAACTTCCGCCGCCGTGGGCGAAACAGATTCGCAGCGTCGCAGGCAGACGATCGAACGCCCCACTTAATATCAGAGCCACTACGGACAATTGGGTCTCTGCCGGCATTCCGACAGTCCACGGCATCATATAGTTCGGCATCCGCTCCCGGCTTAACATATCCCAGGGATGAACCAGCACCGCCGCGCCTTCATCAGCGCAATGGTGAAGAAACGTCACAATGCCGGGGTCATCGAGATTTTTCTCACCAACGTGGTTGCCGACTTGCACTCCCAGGTGCCCGGCTCGCATGCAGCGGCTGAGTTCCTTGCACGCCGCGTCAATGTCCTGTAGCGGCACCTGGCACAACGACTTGAGACGTCCCTTGCCACGGCTGCAAAGCTCGAGCGCTGCGTCGTTGAATAACTGAGCGCACCCGAGTGCATGCTCCACCGGACGATCATAGGCAAACAACACTGGTGTTGCGGAGATCACCTGTAAGTCGACGCCGTCACGATTCATCTCTTGCAGCCGGACGTCGGGATCCCAGCACGCGGAATAAATGTGGCGGAAAAAGCGATCGCCGACCATGATTTCCGCTTTCCCCGGCTCGGTGTGCTTAATCCAGGGCCAGTTCGGCGTTCCATAACGCTGCGCCAGGTCGGGCCACGAGCGAGGGAAGAAATGGTTGTGGATGTCGATGACCTGCATCGCCTATTTGCCCGGGTGAATCGTTCCGCAACGCTTGCACTTGCGCAGGCTTTCATTGCCGTAGAACTGGTCGAACAGCGGCGGAAGATCTTTGACTATGCTTTTCAGTTTCACCTCCGCGCGATGCACCAGTTGATGGCAGTTCGGACAGTACCACTCGAAGCCGTCCACAACACCTTCCGGGCGCGGCATCTCAACCACCACGCCGAGGGTTTCCGCCCCACGCTGCGGCGAGTGGCGCATGTGCTTGGGAAGAAGAAAGATCTCGCCCTCTTTGATCGGTATCTCCAGCGGCGGTTTCCCGGGAGTTTCCATGATGCGCAGAGAGACGTTGCCCTTCAGTTGGTAAAAGAATTCTTCCGTGGGATCGTCATGATAGTCACGGCGCTGATTCGGTCCGCCCACCACGGTCACCATCATCTCGCCGTCCTCCCACACCTGAGCATTTCCCACGGGTGGCTTAAACTTATCTTTATTCTCATCGATCCAGGCTTGAAAATTGAACGCCTTCAGATTCTTGATGGACGGCATCGGTTCTCCTATTTGACGGGCTTGTAAGCCACGGCCCTTATCTCAATCAGCAAATGCGGATGCGGCAACTGGTGCACAGCTACGGTGGTGCGTGCCGGTCCGTGGTAGTCGAAAAACTCCCCGTAGGCTTCGTTGTAGCCGGCGAAGTCGTTCATATTCACCAGATAAGTCGAGATGTCAACTACATCCGCAAGTTCCGCGCCCGCACTTCTTAGGATATCGCGGATATTCTCGATTATGGCGCGGGTCTGAACGCGAATATCGAGACGGGCAGTTCCGAGCGCATCCCCCTCCGCACCGGCAATTGTGTTGTCAGGGCGGCGCGCGCTCGTGCCCGATACAAACAAAAAATCTCCGGCGCGCTTAATGTGCGGAAATTTGCCGCGCGGCGTTGCTTTACCTTCGACGACCTTGGCTTCGGTTCTGCTCATTATGCTTCTGTTTTCTCCGACACGCCCACGGCGTTAAAACCGAATACATATATTGTTCAGCTCCGAATAAAAATTCAGCGAGTGGATTCCGCCTTCGCGGCCGATTCCGGAAAGTCCTGATCCACCAAACGGAGTCCGGAGATCTCGCAGGAACCAGCAGTTCACCCAGGTGATGCCCACCTTCATCGCCTGCGCCACGCGGTGGCCGCGCTTGAGATCGCTGGTCCAAATCGAGGCCGCCAGCCCGTACTTCGTATCATTCGCCATCGCGATCGCTTCATCTTCGGAATCGAACGGCGCCACATGGCAAACCGGCCCGAAGATTTCCTCCTTCACGCAGCGCGCCGATTCCGGCAGCCCAGTATAGATCGTCGGCTGCACGTAGAAGCCCTTATCGCGGCCGTCGCTGAACTCGGGAACTCCGCCGCCGGTGACCACGGTGGCTCCTTCGTCGCGCGCGAGATGGAAATAAGAAAGCACCTTGTCGCGGTGTTGCGACGAGATCAGCGGCCCCAAATCAGTTTTTTCGTCCAGCGGCCAACCGATATTCAAACTCTCAGCCCTTTGCTTCAGCGCGCTTAGAAATGCATTGAAAATCGGCCGCTCGACGTAGACGCGCTCAGCGCAGAGGCAGACTTGTCCGGTATTGAGAAAAACTGCATCACTCAATCCGTCGACAGCCTCTTCGAGATTACAATCCGCGAAAACGATCGCGGCGTTCTTGCCGCCCAATTCAAACGAGACCGGCTTCACCGTGGGCGCAACGGATTTCATGATGGCCGCGCCCGTGCGCGATTCTCCGGTGAATGTGACCGCGTCCACGTTCGGATGCTGAGTCAGAAACTCTCCCGCGGATCCAGGTCCAAAACCGTGCACCACGTTGTAGACACCGGCAGGAATCCCGGCTTCCTGCATCGCCTCGGCCAGGAGCGTGGCGGTCGCGGGAGTTTCTTCCGAAGGCTTGACCACAACAACGTTCCCGCAAGCCAATGCTGGCGCCACCTTCCAGGTAAGCAAGAGCAGCGGAAGATTCCATGGAGTGATCACTCCAACCACGCCCAAGGGCTTGCGCAGGGCGTAGTTCAGCGCACTTCGGCCATCGGGGGTTTCTGTCTGGAACGATTCCAGCCCGGCCATCTTGATGAGATCGGCAAACACGCGGAAGTTTGCGGCGGCACGAGGAACATCAAGCTTCGCGGCCAGCGAGATCGGTTTGCCGGTGTCCGCGACCTCGGCCCGAACAAAACAATCAAATCTCTTCTCAATTGCGGCCGCAACTTTGTAAAGCCGGGCCGCGCGCTCGCGGACTCCCAGCCGTCCCCACTCGCCGCACAGCGAGTCCCGGGCCGCTTGAACAGCCTGATTTACTTGCTCTTGATCCGCTTCCGTGACCTGCGCGATCACGGTTCCATCGGCGGGATTCACGTCGGCAAACTCGCGCTTCCCGCGCACGAATTGCCCAGCAATGTAGTTCTGGATGGACTTCACGAGGTCCCCTGGCAGGCCTCGGCAATCGTAGCAGGGCAGCCGGAAGCGAGGCAATCTCGGCGCCTGTGAGACTCAGGCTTGCCGCTCTTTCAAATAGCGCTGCAAGGCGTCGCGCCAGGAAGGCATTTCGATTCCACGCTGCTCCAGGCTGGCGGCAGACAGAACAGAATATGCCGGCCGCGGCGCCGGCCGCTTCATCTGCTGACTGCTCACGGGACGCACCGTCGTCGCCAGCCCGGCTGCTCGCACAATCGCTCCGGCAAACTCATACCAGGTACAATCGCCCTCGTTCGTCACATGCACGATGCCGCTCACGCTCTTGTGACAAAGTTGGATGATAGCGCGCGCCAGATCTACGCTATAGGTTGGGCATCCGCGCTGATCATCCACTACATCGAGCGCCGGGCGGCTGGCCGCAAGTTTGAGGATCGTATCCGGAAAGCATTTGCCGCCGGTTCCAAACAGCCAGGAAGTTCGCACGATGCAGCAGTCCGGCATCAACTCAAGCAGCTTAATTTCCGCTTCAGCCTTGGACCTGCCATACACGCTTTGCGGATTGCGCGCATCATCGGTTTCGTAGGGCGTCTTCTTCGTTCCGTCAAAAACATAATCGGAGCTCAGGAAGATGAGCCGCGCACCGACGTCTTTCGCGGCTTTCGCAACGTTCACCGCGCCATCGCGGTTCACTCCGAATGCCAGATCCTGATTGCTCTCGCATCCATCGACATCGGTGTAGGCAGCCGCCGATATCACGCAGTCCGGCCGCTCCTCGCTCGTCACGGAGAGAACTCGGCTCGGATCGCGAATGTCGGCAGCGCGCGAGCCCAGTCCAATCACGGTATCTCCCTGCCACTCGCGCAAGAGCGCCTTACCCAGAAGGCCGGTGGCGCCAAAGATCAGAATTCGCATGGATAGATATTCGCGACTAAGCGAAGGTCTCGGCGTCGCGGAAGGCGACGCCCTGCTGGTCTTTCGCCGAAACAATCGGCTCGCCGCCCAGTTCCCAGTCGATCTTGAGATCGGGATCGTTCCAGGCGAGCGTGCGTTCATCGCCCGGAGAGTAAAAATCCGTGGCCTTGTACAACACATCGGCGTTTTCCGACGTCACGCGAAATCCGTGCGCAAACCCGGCGGGAATCCACAGCATCCGCTTGTTGTCCCCCGACAATCGAACCGATTCCCAGCGTCCAAAGCTCGCCGAACTCCGGCGCAGATCCACGGCCACGTCCAGAATTTCTCCTTCGGCAACCCGCACAAGTTTTCCCTGAGCATGATTCACCTGATAATGAAGCCCGCGCAGCACATCACGGCGGGAGGAGGAATGATTGTCCTGCACGAATCTTTCGAGAATACCGGCTGCCGCCAAAGCTTGTTCGTTATAACTTTCAAAGAAAAAGCCGCGGTCATCTTCAAACACGCGAGGTTCGAGCACGAACACTCCATTCAGCGAAGTCGGTAGTTTCTTGATTGCATCCATCGCGCGGCGAATCACGGGAACTGAGCTCATCTCAGAATACCTTTTCCTTCAACAGTTGCAGCAGGTAGGCTCCATAACTGTTGCTCTTCATGGAACTGCCGATTTTTTCCACTTGCCCAGCCGTGATGTAGCCCGACCGGTAGGCGATTTCTTCCGGGCAGGCCACCATCAGCCCCTGCCGCTTCTCGATTGCCTGGATGTAGAGCGATGCGTCCATCAACGATTCATGCGTACCCGTATCGAGCCAGGCCATCCCTCGCCCCATCACAACGACTTCGAGATCGCCACGTTTCAGGTACACCTTGTTTACGTCGGTAATCTCCAACTCGCCGCGCGCGCTCGGCCGCAGCGACTTCGCGATCTCGACGACTTGATTGTCGTAAAAGTAGAGCCCTGTAACGGCGTAACGCGATTTGGGCTGCCGCGGCTTTTCCTCGATGCTCAATGCCCGGCCGCCGCCGTCGAACTCGACCACGCCATAGCGCTCGGGATCGTGCACGGGATAGGCAAATACACGTGCTCCGCGCGTTTTCCTCGCCGCTTCCCGCAAGTCCTTGGCGAGGTCGTGCCCATAAAAAATATTGTCTCCGAGCACCAGCGCGCATGCGCTGCCTGCAATAAACGTCGCACCCAGCAGAAACGCCTGCGCGATTCCTCCCGGCTTGGGCTGGACGCAATATTGCAATTCGATCCCATACTGGCTTCCGTCTCCCAGCAAAGAGCGGAACTTCGGTACATCGTCAGGAGTGGAAATCACAAGAATGTCGCGAATACCCGCCAGCATGAGCGTGCAAAGCGGATAGTAAATCATCGGCTTGTTGTAAACCGGCAGCAGGCTTTTCCCCATCGCCTGCGTGACGGGATACAATCGCGTTCCCGATCCTCCCGCGAGAATGATGCCTTTGTAGGCAGAGCTCTCCGATGCTTTCATGGTGCTGATATCTTTCCCTAACTTACGGCCGTGATTGCGAAGAGTAGTGCTTCTCAATCCATTGCCGGTAGTTTCCGCTGGTCACGTCCCGCACCCACACTTCGTTGTCCAGGTACCACTCCACAGTTTTCCGCAGCCCACTTTCAAAGGTCTCTTGTGGCTTCCACCCTAGCTCGTGTTCAATCTTGCTCGCGTCCATCGCGTACCGCCGGTCGTGGCCAGGACGGTCTTTGACAAAGCTGATCAACTCGCGCCGCGAAGCTCCGCGGCGCGGCGCCATTTCGTCTACAAGATCGCAGATCGTTCCTACGATATCGAGGTTCCGCTTCTCGTTCCCGCCGCCAATGTTGTATGTCTCTCCGATCCGGCCGCGCTCCAGCACCGTTGCGATTGCGCTGCAGTGGTCCTCCACGTAGAGCCAGTCGCGAACGTTTTGACCGTCGCCGTACACCGGCAGAGGCTTGCCGTCACGCGCGTTCAAAATCATCAGCGGGATCAGTTTCTCGGGAAACTGAAATCGTCCGTAATTGTTCGAACAATTGGTCGTAAGCGTGGGCAGTCCGTAAGTGTGATAGTAGGCGCGCACCAGGTGATCAGACGCGGCTTTCGAGGCGGCATACGGGCTGTTGGGAGCGTAAGGAGTGGTCTCACGGAACGGCGGATCATCCGGCGCTAACGACCCGTACACTTCATCGGTGGAAACGTGAAGAAAGCGGAAGTCCGCGCGCTCCGGCTCCGCCAGGTCTGTCCAATGTGCGCGAACCTCTTCCAGCAGCGCGAAAGTTCCGTCGATGTTGGTGCGGATGAAGTCGTCCGGCCCGCGAATCGAGCGGTCGACGTGGCTCTCGGCGGCAAAGTGAACGATTGCGCGCGGCTGACTTCGTCCCAGCAAGCCTCGAACCAGACTGCGATCCGCGATATCTCCATGAATAAACTCATACCGCTGTGTGTTAGCAATGCTGTCGAGATTCCGGAGGTTTCCCGCATAGGTGAGCTTATCCAGATTCACGATGGAAGCCTTATCCCGCTCCATCTGTTGCAGGATGAAGTTGGACCCGATGAAACCTGCGCCTCCCGTGACCAGGATCGTATTCCGCATGAGTGCTAATCGCGTTGATCGAAGCGCCATCTCTCGGCCGCATCGCTCCGCCGCGTTGAATGTTAAATGTTAATTGTAAACAAAAAGGACGGGATTGCCCCCGTCCTTAGGGTGAACACAACGAATTCGTAACAAGTTACTTGTGCGCGGCTAGTCCTCTCCGAAATGAGAATCTCGATCGCTATTGTATACAGCGTGGCAGCGAAGTCCGCTCTTAGCTAGCCTTCCACTGCTGCGCCGGCTCTGTGACGCGGCCGCTCGGCTTCTTGAGCGGGATAGTTGCCGGCTCCAGACCCATTACGGCAAAGTAGGCTCGCTCAATGTCGGCCGTCATCTGCGGCCATTGATACCGTTCTCGAATCCGAAGTTTCGCGGCCCGGCCGGCCAGTTCCCTCACTTCCGGATTAGCAATCAGAAAGCGCAATATCTTGGCTAGATCGGCCGCATCCCCACTCTTGAACGTAAATCCTGCCTCCTCGGCCAGTTCCCGGTTTTCCGCTACGTCGCTGGCCAATACGCAGAGGCCGGCGCCCATCGCCTCGAGCAGAGCAAGCGATAATCCTTCCACGTCCGACGGCAACACAAACAGCATCGCGTTGGTCAGCAACTCATCCAGCGCCTCACCGGAAATCCAGTCCAGGATCTTGATACGTTCGCTCTCGTGCGCCCGCACCTCGCGGGAATACTCGTCGCAATAACTCGAGGCTCCTGCCATTACCAACTTGACGTCCGTATCGAGCTGTTCATACGCCTCAACCAGCAGGTGGCATCCTTTCTCCGGGGAAAATCTCCCAAGGAACAGAATGTACTTTCCCGGATCGAGGCCCAAATCGAAAATTCGTTGCGGCGCGGACCGCTCACGCAGCACCCCGCCATTGGGCACGCGAAACGTTTCGGTTCTGTAGCGGTCGCGGTAATACCTTTGCAAAGCTTGGGAGACGACTATCGTGCCGCTAGGCAAACGCACCGCCGCCTGCTCCCCAAGTCGCAGCACCGCCGAAGCAATCCGGCCCCACTTCTTCCGCTGCCAATCGAGGCCCTGCACTGTGACCACGGTCTTTTTCCCGAAGAGACGCGGAATGAACGAAAATAGCGCCGGACCGAGCGCATGGTAATGCACGATGTCGCAGGGCTGGACGACAACGTGAATCGTACTCAGAAAAGTATGGACCACCGTTTCGAGATGCTTCGACCGGATCGTCGGCAGCCGCACCAGCCGCATCCCGTTGTGCTGTTTCACTCGCGGAGTGAAATAGGTTCTGCAATACGCGGTGACCTCATGCCCCATGCCTGCCAACCCTTTCCCCACTTCTTCGTAGTAGGTCTCGATCCCGCTGTATTTCGAAATCACACCCCGGCCCCCAATGAATGCGACGCGGAGCTTCGGCTTTTGCGCAGCGTGTGTACTTGGGACGTCTTCCACTACCTCAGACCGCGAAGCCAGCGCGAAGCGGGTATTGTTTACAATTTCGAGCGGGGGCGAACTCACGGCCGCACCGACTTGCGCCGCTGTCGCCACTAAACCGATCTTTTCTTTCCCTCCTCGTTGCACCCCGGCAGGCGCTTCGTTCTTTTGAGAGACCAACCTTTCGTACAAGTCCACAAGCGCTTTGTAGTGCGAGTCTGCCGTGTACCGCTCCCGCACGAATTCGCGGCCGGCCCGGCCCATCCTTTCAGCCAGTTCAGGCCGGGAGCATAGGAAATCGATGGCGGATGCCAGTTCCTCCACATCCCCAGTCCGGTACAGAAGACCAGTTCTGCCGGGGTGCACAAGTTCCCGTCGCGATCCCAAATCCGACGCGACGACGGCGCGCGCTCTCGCGTAGGATTCGAGGATGGTTTTCCCCAGAGTTTCGAAAGCACGCGATGGCAGAACGCTGAAACGGCATTCAGCAATCGTTCGATCGAGATCTGCGCCGCGCACATGACCCAGGAATTTCACATTCGCCACTTCCAGATCCGCGGCGAGACGCTCCAATTGTCCACGCTCCGGTCCGTCTCCCGCGAGAACGAGCTGCAGATGTGGCAGGAGCCGCATCGCGCGCAAAAGATCGTCCACTCCTTTTTCGCGCGACAAGCGGCCGAAATAAAGCACCGGCGCATTCTCTTTGGCGTGCCCCTCAACCGGCTCGATGGTCTGGAAGTGAGGAAGAATTTCGAACTTTGCGGGATCCCATCCATGTTCCACAAACTTGTTGCGCACGAACTGGCTGGGAGCGAGGAAGCAGTCCACGCATTTCTTGTAAGTTCCAAGCCATTTGTGGGCGTAAGCCTCCGCCGCTAATGCAATCCGCGCGCCCAATCCCGGATAACATTTTGAATTCACCACATGCAAAAACTGCCCGCACTTGCAGGCCTCGCACGCCTTTCCTTCCGATACCAGGTTGTAGCTTGGGCACAGCAGCTTGAAATCGTTGAGGTGATAGACGACGGGAACATTCCGCGCCCGCAGTTCCCAAAGAACCGAGGGGGAGAGATGGTGGTAGATGTTGCGCACGTGGGCGACATGGGGGCGAAAGTCCGCGATCATCGCGCCGATGCGGCGGCGCGCCTCGGTGGAATAGATGGCGTGCGCCGCCAGCCGCGCTTTGCGCCGCCAGCCGTTTTGGTTCCTGAATTCGGTGTGTGGCAAGAAATAGCGGTCATACGGAGTTGGCTTGCCCCGCGGGTCGGCCATCGAAAACAACGCGACCTCGTGTCCTTTCGACCGCATTAGTTCCATGGCCTCGAATAGGTACACTTCGGTCCCGCCGAATGGGTAGTTGTATTTGTTGCAGTACATGATCCGCATGAGGAGGGCTCCAGTTCCTGGCGGCCAATTCCACGAACCGGTCGACGAAGTGGTCGAGGTTTTTCTTGCGATTGAAGTTGTGCAGCACTTGACAGCGTGCCGCATGGCGAATCCAATCCAGCCGGTTGGCCGACGGCCGATCTCCACGGCGCATCAGCGTGTAAATCGAGAAGAGCCTCGCGACCAGGCCATCAAGTGAGCCAGGCTCGTACAGAAAGCCGGTTTTCTCAGGGATGACAAGCTCGGGAATTCCTGTGATAGCCGGCGCGAGTACGATATTTCGGCGCGCCATCGCCTCCATCAGCACCAGCGGAATGCCCTCGCTTTCGCTCGTGAGCACGAAGACGTCAGCCCGCTGGTACAGCGAGTCCATTTGCTGCTGCGGAACATGGCCTAGCAGACTGACCTGCTGCTCCAGGCGAAACTTCCTAATCAGCGATTCCAGCCGCTTCCGTTCCGGACCCTCGCCGGCAATCAGGCACTCCAGGTCGACTCCCCGGTCACGCAAGCGGGCGCACGCGCGCACGAGAAGAGCGTGGTCCTTCACGGCGTGAAGCCGCCCTGCGGACACAAGAGTTAACCGGTGGCTTGAGGACCGATCTGTCTGTCCCGCAGCGTTTCTGGGGACATCCACTCCCATCCGCGAAACAACCACTTTCCCCCGCCCCATGGGGAAATGTTCGAGAATATAGCGTCGGTTAAAGT
>JBAVAV010000444.1:0-4300 GCA_049585895.1 Candidatus Sulfotelmatobacter sp.
CGTCGCGCAGGACGTTGACGTAGCAGTGCTCCTGCGGCAGGCCTTTGGTCAGTGGCTCCCACTCCTCCCCGCCGGTGCGGCTGCGGTAGACGCGCAGCTTGCCCTCATGCACGTAGTGCTCCGAGTCGCTCTTGATGGGCACAACATAGATGGTTTCCGGCTCGTGCGCATGGACATCGATGACAAATCCGAAGTCAGTCGGCAAATTTCCGCTGACCTCCTGCCATGAATCGCCGGCGTCGTTGCTGCGCATCACGTCCCAGTGCTTCTGCATGAACAGCACGCCGGGCCGCCCCGGGTGCATTGCGACGTGGTGAACACAGTGGCCGACCTCTGCGTTCGGGTCGGGAATATATTGCGAATGCAGGCCGCGGTTAATCGGCTTCCACGTCTTGCCGCCGTCGTCGGTGCGAAAAGCTCCCGCCGCCGAGATTGCGATGAACATTCGCTGCGGATTGCCCGGATCGAGAATGATGGTGTGCAGGCATAAGCCCCCGGCGCCGGGTTGCCACTTGGGCCCGGAGCCGTGGCCGCGCAGTCCGGAGAGTTCCTGCCAATTCTGTCCGCCATCGGTCGAGCGGAATAGCGCCGCGTCTTCAATACCTGCGTAGACGGTGTCGGGATCGGTGAGCGATGGTTCAAGATGCCAGACTCGCTTGAACTCCCAGGGATGCGCAGTGCCGTCGTACCATTGATGAGTGCCCGGGACGCCGTCGTAGGCAAACTTGTTTCCCACCGGCTCCCACGTCTTGCCGCCGTCGTTGGAGCGCTGGATCAACTGCCCGAACCATCCGCTCGATTGCGACGCATACAGGCGGTTGGGATCAGCCGGCGATCCCTTGACGTGATACATCTCCCATCCCGCGAAATGGGGCCCGCTGACATCCCATTTTTCGCGCTTGCCGTCTGAGGTTAAGACGAACGCGCCCTTTCGAGTACCCACCAGAACTCGCACCTGGCTCATGTTCTCTCCTTCCTGAATTCCCGCCGACTTTCTCATTTAGCTTGATTCAGACTCAGCCCGCACGTCAAGCCGGCTCGCACAAATCATGCGCACGTTATCTTAATTGAATTGTCCATATTGATTTTGTCAATGAGGAGCAGCTTGAATCGTCCGGACCTGCCGTAGAATTGCTTGCGTCAGGTTCATCCCAGCACCCGGGTTCGACCGCAGGTGCTAGTCTGATGCAGTGCTAATGAACAACCACGACATCACGGCAGCCTGGAAGTATCACGATGGCACGAAGCACTCCCCGTTGAGTATTCGTGCCAATCCTCACTTCCTGGACTGGGCGAATCGTCCGCTGCCTTTCAAAATCTATCCGACAATCGAGCCTCTTCCGCTGCCGCGTGACGTACCGCAAACAGGAGTAGCCGCGCTCTCTGCCATCTCAGAGCCAGGGCCTTCGTCGCAGGCCGAGTCGGTCCCTAGCCTGCAGGATCTGGCTCGCATCCTGTATTTCTCGGCGGGGATTACCAAACAGCGCGCACATCCCGGCGGCGAAATCTACTTTCGTGCTGCGGCCTGTACCGGGGCTCTTTACGAGATCGAGCTGTACGTCGTGACTGGAGATCTTTCGGGGCTGCAAGCCGGTGTTTATCACTTCAATCCGGCGGATGTATCGCTGCGGCTTCTGCGTACTGGCGATTTTCGCGGGAACCTGGCCCAGGCAAGCGCGATGGAACCCGCGGTGGCTCACGCGCCCGCAACCATCGTGTGCACGGGGACGTACTGGCGAAATGCGTGGAAGTACCAGGCGCGCACCTATCGCCATTTCGGTTGGGACAGCGGCACGATGCTGGCGAATATGCTGGCTGTTGCCGCGGCTTCGGGACTGCCGGCCAGGATCGTGCTCGGGTTTGTGGATGCCGAGGTGAATCGCCTGCTTGATCTCGATACGCGGCGTGAGGTTTCGTTGTGCCTCGTACCGGTCGGGCACACAGCAGAGAGTTCGCTGCCAACTCCAAGAGAAATTCCGACGCTCGGGCTCGAGACAATTCCGCTTTCGAGACGCGAGGTCGAATATCCCGCCATGCTCGAGATGCATGATGCGTCTTCGCTAGAGTCCGAAGACGAAGTGCTTCAGTGGCGCGGGAAGAAGGAGCACCAATCGGGGGTTGCACCTGCCGCTTCGGCGACCGAGGAGGTGCCACTGCAACCCCTGCCGGAAGTAAAACCTAAAGACACGATTGAGCAGGTCATCCTGCGCCGCGGCTCGACCCGAAGGTTCGATAGATCGGCTTCCCTTACACTGGCGCAACTCTCAACGATTCTCGACTCCGCCACGCGAGGTCTTCCGGCCGACTTTCTGGAGCCTTTGGGGACACAACTCAATGACATTTACCTGATCGCGCATTCGGTGCAAGGGCTCAAGCCGGGCGCTTACTTCTTCCGGCGTAAACGGAACACCCTGGAGCTTTTGAACGAGGGGGCATTCCGTGCCGAAGCCCACCATCTGGGACTCGAACAGGATCTGCCGGCAGACGCCTGCGTCGATATTTTCTTCCTCGCCAATTTGGAACGCATTCTCGAGCGATACGGGAATCGCGGCTACCGGGCTGTCCAGATGGAGGCGGGCGCTATCGGCGGCCGGATGTACCTGGCTGCGTATGCCCAGCGCCTGGGTGCAACCGGGCTGACTTTCTTCGACGATGACGTGACCAGCTTCTTTTCGCCGCACGCCGAAGGCAAGAGTGCCATCTTCCTGCTTGCAATTGGCAAGCCCTTGAAACGCAACCCGGAGTAGGCCGGGCTCGCGTTCGTAAGCCTGGGGCATTTTAGACTCAGCAAAATGCTGTCGGGTTGGTAGGCGCGGCAGGAATTGAACCTGCAACCCTCGGATTAGAAATCCGATGCTCTATCCGTTTGAGCTACGCGCCCCTGAACAGGAATCTATCATAGAGAACGGTGGCGGCTGATACGCGTGCAGTCGGCCCGCAGTCCACCACGCAATTTACCGCGAGTGTGCAGCCCTTTTTCGGGATCAATCAATGAGTAAGGTTTCGACTTAATCTAGAAGGTTCTTATTTTGACGAACACCCTAATCGGATAACCCTGCGCCGCCGATTTGCTTCTAAATGGCAATGCAGTCTGCAGTTCCCCGGTCCAGTCTTACGCCTCGCGACTTGGCTCGTGCCTGGTGGCGGGTGTTGAGCGGCAGGGTTCCGCTGATGTCGATTGAGATCACGCGCGAGTGCCCGCTGAGTTGTCCCGGTTGTTACGCCTACGGCGAGAGTCATCTGGGCAACGGACTTACCTTGCGTGGGCTCAGCGATTTGCGCGGAGATGCGTTAGTCGAAGGCGTTTTGGAGCTGGTGCGGCGGCGCCGGCCCATGCATGTCTCGCTGGTGGGCGGCGAGCCCATGATCCGCCATCGCGAATTGGATCGCATTCTTCCCGCGCTCAGCGCCATGGATATTTTTAGCATGGTGGTGACCAGCGCTGTGATCGCCATCCCCGAGCATTGGATGGAGATTCCGCGCATGCGCGTCGCGGTCTCGGTCGACGGACTGCCTGAGCACCACGACATTCGCCGCAAGCCCGCGACCTACGAACGCATTCTAAAGAACATTGATGGGCGCAAAATCAATGTGCATTGGGTCATCACCCGGCCGATGCTGGCGCGAGCCGGCTATCTGGAGGAGTACGTCGCTTTCTGGAACGCGCGGCCCGAGGTCGACCACATCTGGGTGAGTCTTTATAGCCCGCAAATGGGAGAAGAAAGCGTGGAGCGGCTTACGCCGCAAGACCGGGAACGAATCGCGCGGGAATTACCACCTTTGAGTGCGAGCTATCCGAAATTGCTGATTTCTGAAGGCATGGCGCGTGCGTTCGTAAGTCCACCGAAAAATCCGCAGAGTTGCCTGTTTGCCAGAATGTCGACAAACTATTCCGCCGACCTGGCAACGCATGTGGAACCATGCGTGTTCGGCGGAAATCCCGATTGCAGCCAGTGTGGATGCAGCATCAGCAGCGCTCTTCATTGGATTCAGAATGCAAAAATCGCCGGACCACTCCGCGTTGGACATATGGTCAATAGCGCGTTGAGCGTCGGTTCGGCCGTGAATCGGCTGCGCAAGGACCGGAATCCTCCTGACCGCTGGCAGCCGGGCGCTAGCTTCGGAGAGCAAGCAACAACGCTAATCCAGATTCAGTCGCCAGAACATAGCGAAACCATTTAGTCCGCGCTCGTCGGCACTTCACACCTCTACGTCGCACCTCGGATTTCTGCACCATCGGTACATGTCCTCATTTCGAGACCGTAACGTCCCAATAACATGCGCCCGGACTTCGGATATC
>JBAVAV010000445.1:0-1717 GCA_049585895.1 Candidatus Sulfotelmatobacter sp.
TACCACCCGTGCCATTCAATTTTCGCGGCTTCGAGAAGCGGGCGGATCACTCGCCGTGCCAGGTTATCGAGGTTCAATGGCGCACCTGATGATCCCGTAGAATCAGGGTAGTGTCCAGAGTTTTTCGCACATTTGTTGGGGCTTAGATCCGGTGGTGCTCGGCTCCCCCGAGGGGGAGCCGAAAGTTTTTGCGGTGGCGTTCATGCTGCCTCGCTCGCTTCCGCCAGCCGATTCATGTCCAGATAGCGACGCGTGCCCCACTTCGTGCCGGCTACATGACGCAACCTTGCCGCGGCTAGCATCAATGCCGACTTCCCATCCGGAAAGGCTCCAACCGCTCTCGTTCTTCGCCGTACTTCCCGCAGAATGCGTTCCAATGGGTTGTTCGTTCGCAGGCACCGCCAGTGTTCGCGTGGGAACACGTAGTAGAACAGGGTCTCCTCGATCCCCGCTACGACCAGCGCTGCGGCATCTGCCAGTTTCATCTCTTTGAGTTTCACAGCCACTTGTTCGGCCTTCTGCCGTGCAGCCGCGCGGTCTTCCTGCGCGTGAATCGCTTTCAGCATCGCCGCCACTTCTTTCACCTTGCTCGTCGGTACCGCCGTCCACACGTTGCGATAAAAATGCACCGTGCAACGCTGCCACATCGCTTCCGGATAGAACTCCCCAAGGCTTTCCACCAGCCCAAGACACTTGTCCGACACAAATAACCGCACGCCCTTTAGCCCGCGCTCTTTCAAATGCCGCAAAAAGGCCGTCCAACTCGCCTTGTCCTCTTTCGATCCTTCCGCCACCGCCAACACTTCGCGAAAGCCCTCCTCATTCACCCCGATGGCCACCAGTAACGACACGTTGCGCACTTCGCCGCCCCAGCTCCGCTTCAACCACAAACCATCCAGGTACACATACGGGTGCTTCCCCTCGATTGGCCGGTTGCGCCAACTCTCGATCTGCGCGTAGATCTTCTGGTTCAGCTCGCTCACCGTGCTCGGGCTGACCCGCGTCCCCCACAGCGCTTCGGTGATGTCTTCCACTCGTCGTACGCTCACTCCCGCAAGATACATCTCTACCAGCGCTTCTTCCACTGAGCTTTCCCGCCGCCGGTAGCGCTCGATGATCGCCGTCTCGAACGGCAGCGTCCGCAGCTTCGGCACCTTCAACGTGACTTCCCCCGCTTTCGTCTGTAGGTGTCGCTGGTAGGATCCTGCCCGCGTATCCTTCCGCGCCTCCGTCCGTTCGTACCGCTCGGCTCGGCACAGTCGGTCCGCTTCCGCCTCCAGCATGGCGTTCAACGTCTCTTCCACCGTGCTGCGAACCACTTCTCCCAGGTGCTCCTGAATCTTCCCCTCATCGATCTGGATCACCTGGCTCAACTTCGGTGCTTCTCCCTGGTTGGTGGGCTCCATCGCCTCTCCTCTCGGACCTTCCTCAGGCCCTCTGTTTTACCAACCAGACCCACTCCTCCTCAAATGTGCGAAAAATAGCGTACGTTATCGAATGTGTGTTTGGAACTTCGACAACGAGGATACCCTTACTGGTCAAAAGGGAGCGTAGAAAAATTAAAATCTTGATTGGATCTGGCAGGTGCTCCAAAACATGGATTAGAGTTATGACGCGCTAATAAATTTTAGCAGTTCAGCAGCTTTATTGCCGGCTGAAGAAGAACCTTCGGTTGTGTGGCAACTGTAAATATCCCCGCCGTAACTTCTCTCGAGGC
>JBAVAV010000446.1:0-2039 GCA_049585895.1 Candidatus Sulfotelmatobacter sp.
GAATAAACACTCCCAGTTTCGTGCGGAGACCGCGAGAACGGGACCGCGCCCGCTTTGATTCCTCCCGCAATCAGTTTGGCGACGAAGCGGCCTTGCTGCATCGCCACGGGGGCGACACCGGGGAGCATTTTTCCATGCTCGTCATTCAGCGCGGCCAGGTCGCCGATGACGAAGACTTCCTGATGGCCCGGCAGACTCAAGTCGGGTTGCACCAGCACGCGGCCGGCACGGTCCACAGGCGTACCCAGCTTCTTGCCCAGCGGAGATGCAGCCACGCCCGCAGCCCAAAGGATGACCGCCGCGCCCTCGCGTGCTCCTTCCATGTGGATGGCGCCGGCCTCAATCCCGGTAACCATAGTTGAAGTGCGCACCTCGACTCCGAGACCGCGCAACTGTTCCTCTGCGCTGCATGAGAGGTCTTCGGGATACGCGGGCAGCACTCGCGGGCCGCCCTCGACAAGGAGGATGTGAGTGCGTCTGGGATCGATGGAGCGGAAATCGTGCTCCAGCGAGTGCCGGCAGATTTCGGCCAGCGTTCCGGCAAGTTCCACGCCAGTCGCCCCGCCACCAACCACCACAAAATTCAGTGGCTCAGAGACCTTCCCGGCGGAAGCCTGCCGTTCGGCCAGTTCGAAGGCGAGCAGCACGCGGCGGCGAATCTCGAGCGCGTCTTCGATGGTCTTCAGCCCGGGCGCATAAGGCTCCCAATCGTCGTGGCCGAAGTAGGCGTGGGTCGCTCCGGCGGCGACGATGAGGTAGTCGTAGGGAATTTCCTGATCGGGCATTTCTACCAGGCGCCGGTCGAGATCGAATCCGGTCACCTCGGCCAGCAGAATTTCAACGTTCTCGTGACGGCGCAGGATGGAGCGAATAGGAGCCGCAATCTCGCCCGGAGAAATTCCCGCCGTCGCCACCTGATACAGCAAAGGCTGAAAGGTGTGATGGTTCTTGCGGTCGATGACGGTGATTGCCACCGATTCGCGCGCCAATGCCTGGGCCGCATTCAAGCCGCCAAAGCCCGCGCCCACAATCACCACCCGAGGCTTAGTCTTGCCGTTCATCGCTTCACTCTATAAGATTCAGCGCGATGGCAGATGGCTCCAGAAGTTCTCTTGCGGGAAAGCCAGACTTGGCTTGGGTGCGGCTGCTGACGCCGGCTGTTACCGATCTCATTTTCGCCGTCCTGCTCAGTCTTCTGGTTTTCACTGCCTTGTCGGTCCGTTTGCTGGGCGATGCCGGGATTGGCTGGCATATCCGCACAGGCCAGCAGATTCTCGCCACGCACGCGATTCCGCGAGTCGATCCGTTTTCCTCCATCATGCAGGGCAAGCCATGGTTTGCCTGGGAGTGGCTCTACGATGTGCTGGTGGGCTGGCTGGACCGTGCTGCCGGCCTCAATGGCGTAGTGCTATTTTCCGCGGGGATCATTGCCGCAGTGTTTGCCTGGACGTTCCATTTGCTGCTGCAGCGCAACCCAAATATTTTGGTTGCGTTGGCTCTCATATTACTGGCCGCGTCGGCTTCGATGATTCATTTCCTGGCGCGGCCGCACGTGGTGAGCTGGCTGCTGACGCTGGTCTGGTTCTGGATTCTTGATTCGTCGGACGCGCGCTGCTTCCAGAGTGCTGCGCTGGGGAGAAGAGAGCGGTCGTTGTGGTTGCTGCCGCTGCTGATGCTGTTCTGGGTAAACGTGCACGGCGGGTTCCTGATCGGCTTCGTGCTGCTGGGGATATATCTCGCAGGCGCGGCATGGACTTCGATTCGGTCGAGGGAAGATCAACTGGAGACGCTCCTGCGCCGGCTGAGAGCGGCGAGACGGGGCCGCGAACTAGCTATCGTAAGTGTTTTGGCGGCGGCGGCAACTCTGGTGAATCCTTACGGATGGAAACTGCATGCTCATATTTACCGCTACCTTTCCAACCGCTTCTTGATGGATCACATTGAAGAATTCCAGTCGCCGAACTTTCATGGCGTCGCGCAAAAGTGTTTCGCGGTGCTGTTGCTGATCGCTCTCATTGCACTGGCGGCGAGAGGACGCG
>JBAVAV010000447.1:0-10253 GCA_049585895.1 Candidatus Sulfotelmatobacter sp.
GGTGGATACATAGACATGTAGGTCGGCTGCTGAATGATGTGAAACCCTTCGAAGTGGATCCACATGGGATGAGGCGGATTGGTGAGGTGACCGTGAGCAAATGTATCGGCGGCGAGCAAAAAACTGAATTCGTCGTTCCAGCGGGGCGCGGGGATGCCCAGGACGGGAATCAAAGCGGCTCGCAAGACCAATGTCAATAGTCCACAAAGAATGACTGAGGCAGTTCTCTTCCGTGCGAGGTTGGCGAGGAGACTCTCAGCCTTGCGGAAGCCAGCGAAGTGCGCCTCAGCATCCAGCGGACACCGGAAGAGAATCAGAACTCCAACCCCCAGGACGAGGATTAGTTCAATGATTTGGAGCAGCCACTTCGCGAGACGGGCGTAAAGGTCATCAGGCAAGGAGTCGTAGGTGATAAACGGCGAAAATTATGATGTTAGCGCCCTCGAAAGCGATTCTCATTTAGCCTGAGTCGGCCTATTTTTTGACGATTTCTTTGTCGGTCGTGATCTTGTCGAGGATACCTTCGGCGACTTCAATCATCTCGTCGTCCACCGTGCGATTGCGGGCGATGGCTTCCTTCAGCGGGATGGAGACGATCTTGTTGGAGCGCAGGGCTGCCATGCATCCGAATTCACCGCGATGCACCATGTCGATGGCGCCGAGGCCATAACGAGTAGCCAGAACGCGGTCGAAAGCGCTGGGCGAACCGCCGCGCTGGATGTGTCCGAGAACCACGGCGCGGGTTTCGTATCCGGTGCGTGCCTCGATCTCACGGGCGAGGGTGTTGGCGATGCCGCCAAGTTTTGCGTGGCCGAACTCGTCCTTGCCCATGTCCTGCGAAACGGCAGCGCCTTGGACGGCTTCAGAGGAGAATTTCGCGCCCTCGGCCACGACCACGATGGAAAAATATCGCCCGCGCTCGTGGCGCTGGCGCAGGGAGTCCGCGACTTTATCGATATCAAAGGGACGCTCGGGAATGAGGATAACGTCGGCGCCTCCGGCGATGCCGCTGTAAAGCGCGATCCAGCCCGCGTCGCGGCCCATCACCTCGACGACCATAACGCGGTTGTGCGCCTCGGCGGTAGTATGCAGACGGTCAATGGCCTCGCAGACTATCTCGCAGGCGGTGTCGAAACCGAAGGTGAAGTCGGTGCCGGACAGATCATTGTCGATGGTCTTGGGAACGCCGACCACTTTGGCGCCGCGCTCGTGCAGCTTTTGCGCGACCGAGAGAGTGTCGTCCCCGCCGATGGCGATCAGAGCGTCGATTTTGTTTTGTTCCAGGGTAGCGAGGCAACGGTCGATGCCATCGGGCCGCTTTGAAGGATTCGTGCGCGAGGTGCGCAGGATAGTCCCCCCACGAGGTAGAATGCCGCCCACCGCGTCGAGGGTCAGCGGCATGCTCTTGTTTTCGATGACCCCGCGCCAGCCCTCGAGAAAACCGACCAACTCATCGCGGTAGGTGAAGACGCCTTTACGCACCACCGCGCGAATCACGGCATTCAGGCCGGGGCAATCGCCTCCGCCGGTCAACATGCCAATTTTCATCGTTTGCTCCTGTGCAGGTCTGAATTTCAGCGAAATCTCTGGAATGCTCACGCCAGCGAGAGTCAGACTTGCGCTTCAGGTCCGGTGCGCGAATGACTATTACTGGGAAATTAAGATTATCACCAAACACTGATGCCGCAGAGAATGGTTCCCGTGACGCCGACGGAGAATGGCGAAAGCAGGCAAGGTCTCGACATCGGCATTGCAACCGGACGCAAGTTTTCGGCACAATGACCGTCCGGAACGCTAAGAGATGAAACGAACGCTCTCGTTTGCAGGATGGTTGGCGGTCACGCTCGCAGGGGCACTGGCCGCAGGTGTGGTCGCATTGCGGCGGGGCGAACCGATCAATGCCCTATGGCTGGTCGTGGCGGCGACTTGCTGTTACGCCCTCGGGTATCGCTTCTATAGCAGTTTCATTGCGGCAAAGATTCTTGGACTCAACGGGCTGCGCGCTACACCGGCTGAGCGCCTGGAGAATGGCCGCGACTTCCTGGTCACTAACAAGTGGGTGGTTTTCGGGCATCACTTTGCGGCCATCGCAGGTCCAGGGCCGCTGGTGGGGCCGGTGTTGGCGGCGCAGTTTGGCTATCTGCCCGGAACCATGTGGGTCCTGGCGGGCGCGGTGTTCGCGGGTTGCGTGCAGGACTTCGTGATTTTGCTGTTCTCTGTGCGCCGCGACGGAAAATCACTGACGGAGATGGCGGAAGAAGAAATCGGGCCACTCGGCGGATTTGTGGCCTACACGGCGGTAATTTCCATTCTGATCATTCTGCTGGGAGTCGCGGCGTTGATCGTGGTGAATGCGCTAAAGGCCAGCCCGTGGGGCGCATTCACCATCGCCATGACCATGCCGATCGCGCTGCTGATGGGCATTTACCTGCGGCGGATTCGTCCGGGAAAAGTGCTGGAAGTTTCAATACTCGGATTTGTCCTGGTGCTGCTGGCGATCTGGGGCGGGCAGTGGGTGTCGCAGAATCCGGCGATGGCACAGATCTTCACCTTAAGCGCCCCTACGCTGGCGCTTCTCATCATTGTTTATGGCTTTGCCGCGTCCGCGTTGCCGGTCTGGCTGCTGCTGGCGCCGCGCGATTACCTCAGCACTTTCGTGAAGCTGGGGACCATCGCGCTTTTGGCCGTAGGCATCGTGGCGCTTCATCCCACGCTGCACATGCCGGCGCTCACGCGATTTGCAGACGGCACGGGGCCGGTGTTTGCGGGGAAGATATTTCCGTTCGCGTTCATCACGATTGCCTGCGGCGCGATCAGCGGATTTCATTCTCTGATCTCGAGCGGCACCACTCCGAAACTGATTGCGCGCGAGACCGAGACGCGCATAGTGGGATACGGCGCGATGATGGCCGAATCGGCGGTGGCGGTGATGGCGGTCATTGCCGCTTGCGTAATGCAGCCGGGGATCTATTTTGCCATCAACAGTCCGGCGGGCATCGTCGGCCAGGCGCCGCAAGCGGCGGCAGCGACCATTTCAAGTTGGGGGTTTCCCGTAACCGCGGCCGACATGCAGGCACTGGCTCATGCGGTGGGCGAGCAGACGCTCTACAACCGCACCGGCGGCGCACCCGCCTTTGCCGTGGGCATGGCGCACATTTTCTCGCACAGCCTGGGTGGCGATGCCCTGATGGCACTGTGGTATCACTTCGCCATCATGTTCGAAGCCTTGTTCATCCTCACCATCCTCGATGTCGGCACGCGGGTGGCAAGGTTCATGGTGCAGGACGCTCTCGGGCATGTATATAAACCACTGGGGTGCACGAGTTGGTATCCGTCGATTCTGGTGACCAGCGGACTGATCGTCGGCGCTTGGGGTTACTTTCTGTGGCAAGGGGTGAAAGATCCGCTGGGCGGAATCAACTCGCTGTGGCCGCTGTTTGGCATTTCGAATCAGCTACTGGCAACGGTAGCGCTGTGCGTCGCCACGACGATCATAGTCAAAATGCATCGCGCAAAGTATGCGGCCGTCACGCTCGTGCCGCTGGCGTGGCTGGTGGCCGTGACCTTCACTGCGTCGTGGCACAAAGTATTCGATCCGTTGCCGCGGATCGGTTTTCTGGCGCAGGCGCGTGCGCTGGAAGCGGGACCGGCGACGAGCGCCACGACACGTTTGATCTTCAACAATCGATTGGATGCGGCGGTCACCGGAGTGCTGGTCGTCATGGTGGGACTGGTGCTGATCGAGTCCGTACGCCAGTGGATCGAAATTCTAAGCGGCAGGAGAGAGTCGCGCGTGAAGGAATCGCCGTTCGTGATGACGCGGCTGGCGGAGGAACAGAGATGAAACGGCTAAGGCAGGCGGCGCGGATTCTGCTGGCGACGTTACGCGAGATTTTCGACGAAGCCGCGTATGCGCGATTTCTGCAGCAAACCCGGATGGCGGAATCTAGGGAGGCGTACGCTGAGTTTTGGAAAGAGCGTGAACAAGCATGCGCTCGCCGGCCACGATGCTGCTGAGCCGGCATTCTTATCTCCGCTTCCGTATCGTCTGACGTGTAACCAGCATGGAGAACAGGGAAGTTTGTCCAGTGCTGTACACTGCACTCACATGCGAGTTCTAGGCATCGACTGCGGAGGAGCCTACACCGGATACGGCGTGGTCGAGATGCATGCCAGGGGAGAGTTGGTATGTCTGACGTGTGGGGCGATCAAACTTTCCCCGCGCGAGGCGCTGCCGCGGCGCTTGTCGCGGATATTTGCGCAGCTTGGCGAAATTATCGTCGCGCACCAGCCCGATCAGGTTGCCATCGAAGACGTTTTTTACGCATTGAATGTAAAGTCGGCGCTGAAATTGGGACAAGTGCGGGGAGTGGCTATGCTCGCCGCCGCCGCCGCCGGACTTGAAGTTACGGAGTATTCGCCGCTCACCATTAAGGCATCCGTGGTCGGCTACGGCCGGGCGGAGAAGCAGCAGGTGCAGCATATGGTGACGCGGTTGCTCCGATTGGCCGAGGCGCCTGAACCCCTGGATGCTTCCGACGCGCTGGCCATCGCGATTTGCCATCTGCACACTGCCGGGACCCTGGCAAGGCAGCGGGCGGTGGCCGGTTGCCGGCCAGCAGTTTGAGTTCGCGTGTACAAGGTGTGGCGTGCGTCGTCCGCTCACTCGGGAGTTTTGGCATAATTCTTCCAGCATGAGGTTCCCTGGATTTTTCGGTACCCAATTACGCCCCGCACTACTGCTCTTATTGCTCATGCCGGTGACCGCGTTGCCGCTTTGTTCGCAGCAAGCCGCTAACGGCAATACGGTGGCCATCGTCACCTTCACGCTCGACTTTCCTGCTTCCAATCCCAGTCACTATTCGATCTCCGTGCGGCAGGATGGTCACAGCACTTACAAGAGTTCGGCGAAAACTTCGCCAGATTCCGAAGACGAGTTTTATGAGTCCGAATTCGAGCTCTCAAGCGCGAACCGCGATCGGATTTTCGCTTGGGCGGGGCAAGCTGGGTTTTTTGCGGAAAAACTCGATTCTGGTAATCGCAAGCTGGCTTTCACTGGCACGAAAACCTTCGACTATCAGGACGGCCGCCGGAAGTACACCCAGGCCTTCAACTACAGCAGTATTGCGGCGGTGCAGCAACTGACATCTTTGTTTCAGAGCATGGGCAGCACGCTCGACTACGGACGGAGGCTGGCCTACTTTCATCGCTATCAGAAACTGGCGCTCGACGACGAATTGAAGAGCATGGAGAACCAAGCTAAGAGTAATCAATTGAGCGAGATACGTTCGGTAGCTCCAGTGTTGCAGGAGATTCTGGATGATACTTCCGTGATCACTCTGGTGAGGGCGCGGGCGCACAGGCTCCTTGAAATGGGCAAGGGTGCGGCGCCGGATGGCGCCAATTGAGTGCTTAACACGATAGTCAGGTCGAACTGGATGCGGCTGGGATAGTCCGGGCCAATATTACGGGTGGGAATTTCGTGACAATTACCAAGCCCGACCGTGTTTTAATGAGAAAGTCCAAAGTGCAACTGGGGGCGCCTATGTGCAAATTACAGTTTAGCCTGAGGGTTCTGACCGCGCTGGCCTGCGCGTTTTCTGCGTTGCCGGTATTAGCGGATTCACAGGCACGTATCGTTCGTTTGAGCGACGTGCAGGGTACCGCACAGATCGACAAGAACACCGGATTGGGTTTTGAGAACGCATTTCTCAATCTGCCCATCACTCAGGGAACGCAACTGCGCACAAAGGAAAGCGGCCGCATCGAGATTGAGTTTGAGGACGGCAGCACGCTTCGGCTGACGCCCAACACGGCGGTGGAATTCAGCATCCTGGGTCTCGACGATGCCGGCAAACGCGTCTCAGTAGTGAACCTGGTGGAGGGCAAGGCGTACGTCAACTGGCTGGGGAAGAGCGGCGATCGGTTCACCTTGAACTTTTCCCGCGAGAAGATTGACCTCAGCCAAGCGGCGCATTTCCGGGTAGCGGTTTTGCCAAGCATGGCCGAGCTTGCGAGTTTCAAGAACGATGTGGAGGTAGTCGGACCGTCTGACACAGTGAAGGTCGGCAAGAAGCAGATGCGTACGTTCGATGTAAACGACCCAGACCGCTCCACCGTCGCACGGAACTTTGAGGAGGATCCCTACGACCAGTGGGACAAGCAGGCCATTGAGTACCACGAACAATATTCCAAGAACAATTCGACCCCGTACGGCTACGGCTACAGCGACTTGAACTACTACGGCGGATATACCAATATCGCGGGCTACGGCTCGCTGTGGCAGCCTTACTTCACCGGCGTGGGCTGGGATCCGTTCATGGATGGGGCGTGGTCGTGGTATCCGGGATTTGGATTCATGTTTGCGTCGGCTTATCCGTGGGGCTGGCTGCCTTACTACTATGGGAACTGGATTTATGCTCCAGGTTTCGGCTGGGGATGGCGTCCCGGCGGTTGGGGTGGGTGGTCCGGCGTGCCGCGTTGCGCGGGCGTTCTTCCAGTTGGTTTTCACGCGCCTGTAGCTCCGACGGGCACTGTAAAGATGGTCGCTGTCGGGAAGGGTGGGACGGTAGTCACAAGAACGGTTAATGCGCGGATGGTGGTCAACAGTGGCTCGGCGGGGTTGGGAATTCCGCGGGGATCCTTTGGAAATCTCAGCCACCTGAACAGGCAGGTGGCGAAGACTGGTTCTCTCGAACTTCGGTCGGCGCCACAATTCTCTGCCATGGCATCGCATGGCGGCGGATACGGAAGCGGACAGGTGGCTGGATCGGGGCATAGCGCGCCCCATTCCGTTACGAGTGCTGCGAGCACGGGCCATGTCAGTTCAGCGCCAGCGGGGCACGCGTCGGGCAGCACCGCACATCGCTGAAACTTTTCCGTCTGAAACGGGCAGCCGAGAGGCTGCCCTTTTTGTTCCTGACGACGATTACCCTATTGGAAGAACACGCCCGCGTAGCCAACCACCAAGTCGCGGTCGCCGGAAATATCACCTGAAGTTGCGTATTTAACGAGCTCGGCGGACTGCGCTCCCAGTATCTTCGCGGCGGTGATGGCCGCGATGGCCGGTCCGAAGCCGCACATGCTGACATGCTGCTGTGTGACTACGTGGTGCAGTCCTCGCGCATCGAGAGCCAGAATTCGTTCAATCGCCTTGCCGTCCTTGACGCGTGTAACTGCGTCAGACTCGTAGTGATTCATGTCGCTGGAGGCGACCACCAGAACCGGCTCATTGTTCGCCCTAATGGTCTCGGCCAAGGCAAAGCCAAGTTGTTCGAGCGCCTCGAAGTGCCAGGTACCCAGCGTGATAGGCACGAACCTGAGTTTGGGCTGCAGCACTTGCAAGAACGGCAACTCTACCTCAATGGCATGTTCGGCGTGATGGGCATCTGAGTCTTCGTGAAGAAGTGGGCAGCCCTGCTTTAAGGATGCGGCGAGCGGAGCGTCAATCGGAACGCGCCCGAGCGGTGTCTCCCACTCGCCTTCGCTCATGATTGCGAGGGCATGCCCCACTCCAGTGTGGTTTGGGGAGAGCACGATGCAGCGCTCCGGTATTTCCAGGCGCGCAAATACGGCTCCCGCCACGTGACCGGAATACATGTAGCCGGCGTGCGGGACGATGCAGCCGAAGGCGCGAGCCGGCCTTTGCGCCGGGACAAGAAATGTGTAGTTGCGCACTTCTGCGCGCAGATCCTCGGGATCGTTAGGGTAGAAGCGTCCGGCAACTGCCGGATGGCGGAGAGTGGTCGCAGCCATAGGCGCTCCGTGAATCAGACTCCGATGGATCAGCCCGGCCGAACAAGAGACAATGCTACGTGATAATGCTACGAGACAATGCTACGAGCCAGGCGGTGCCTGGCGCAAGGCACGAAACAGCGCAGCACTTTCTTCCAGGCTAAGAGTCTCCGCCCGCGCCGACGGTTTCACTCCAGCCTGAGCCAGCGCGGCCTTGAGGAGCGGCTTTTCATAGTTGGTCTTCAGATTGTTCCACAGGGTCTTGCGCTTCTGGCCGAATGAAAGTTTGAGGAAGTCGATGAAGCCGTCCCCGGCAACGCCGAGCCGTTCTTGACGCGGCTGCATGGTGAGCCGCAGCGCAGTGGAATGCACTTTGGGTGGAGGCGCGAACGCTCCCGGCGGCAGGGTGAAAAGCTTTTCCACGCGCGCGTAAAGTTGTGCGGTGGCCGAGAGCAGGCCATAGTCGCGGGTGCCGGGTTCGGCGGCGACCCGGTCGGCCACCTCGCGCTGTACGAGAATGACGATGCTTTCAAAATATTTCGCGTTTTCGAACAAGCGTAGGAGAATGTCAGAAGTGATGTAGTAAGGAAGATTCCCGACTACTTTCACAGGCGCAGGCTTGAATTCAATGCCGGGACGACTCAGTCCGGGCTTGGGGCCGAAGAGGGAATCGAAGTCGATGGCGAGAATGTCTCCCTCGATAATCTCCACGTTGTGGGCCATGCCGAACTTCAGGCGCAGCTGGGCAGCCAGTACCCGGTCCAGCTCGACGGCGATGAGACGCCGCACTCGTTTGGCGAGCAGAGAAGAAAGCACGCCGTGCCCGGGCCCAATTTCGAGGACGGTGCTTTGGGAGACATCGCCCAGCGCGTCCACGATTTGTACCGCATAGCTGTCGCTGGCAAGAAAGTGCTGTCCCAGCTTGGGCTTGTGTTTGGGCCGGCGAGCGGATACGACTTTGGGCACGTTGACCCTCTTTTCCTCGGGCATTTAGACTGAATAGAGGCCCGCGTAGTTTAGCCGAACTGGCCCGCAACTCATATCCATCATAGCGTGCGCCCGCAAAATGCGGGCTAAGGGGAGGTTTGCATTCATGCACATCGCGTTTGTGGCTTCGGAAGGCGTGCCGTTTTCAAAAACCGGAGGATTAGCAGATGTGGTGGGCGCGTTGCCCCGCGCGCTGGCGGCCCTGGGCCATCAGGTGAGCGTTTATTTGCCGCGCTACCGGCAGACCAAGCTCACTGATCCGGCCACCGTGGTGCGCAGCATCACCATTCCCTTCGACGACAAATATCGGTTCGCGTCCGTGGTAACCGGGGGAAGCCAGTCCGGAGTGCGTTTTTACTTCGTGGAATATCCCGAGTTCTTTGAGCGCGATGCTCTGTATGGAACGCCTGCGGGAGATTATCCCGACAATGCCGAGCGCTTCGCGCTGTTCTCCCGGGCGGTGCTGGAAGCGACGAAAATTCTGGGTGTTCCGCAGGTTTTCCATTGTCACGACTGGCAATCAGCGCTGGTGCCGGTGCTGCTGCGCACCGTTTATGCGGATGACCCGGCCTTCCGCGACGTGGGCACTGTCTTCACAATTCACAATATGGGCTATCAGGGCTTGTTTTCTCCTGACACGCTTCCTTTGCTGATGCTTCCCTGGGATCTCTTCACGATGTCGAAAATGGAGTTCTTTGGCCAGGTCAACTTTCTTAAGGGAGCGCTGACTTACTCCGACTACATCACCACCGTCAGCAGAAAATATAGCCAGGAGATTCAGACCGCGGAATATGGCTTCGGACTTGAAGGCGTGCTACGCGACCGCGCGACCACGGTCACGGGTATCCTGAACGGCGTCGATTATGACGAGTGGAGTCCGCAAGCGGACAAATTTACGGCTGCTAAGTTCTCTCCCCAAGATCTTTCGGGTAAGGCAAAGTGCAAACAAGATCTTCTTACTGCTTTCGGAATGGCCAACGCGGACCCCAAAGTGCCCGTGATCGGCATTGTTTCGCGTTTTGCTGCGCAGAAGGGTTTCGACCTCATCGCGCAGATCATGGACCGGCTGGCGCGCGAAGAGATGATTGTCGTGGCACTCGGCGCGGGCGACAAGCAATATGAAGAGATGTTTGTTCGTCTCAGCAAGCAATTTCCCAACAAGATTGCGGTCAAGGTTGCCTACGATAACGCCATCGCGCACAAGATCGAAGCCGGGTCTGACATGTTCCTGATGCCGTCGAAGTACGAGCCCTGCGGCCTGAACCAGATTTACAGCCTGAAGTACGGCACCGTTCCCATCGTCCGCGCAACTGGCGGCCTGGACGATACGATCGAACCCTGGGACGCGCGCTCCGGCAAGGGTACGGGCTTCAAGTTCACGGAATACAACGGCGAATCGTTGTTGCTGACCATCAAGCAGGCGCTGCAAGCCTACCGCGACCAGACCTCCTGGCAGGTGCTGATGCGCAACGGCATGAACAAGGATTTCTCCTGGAACGCTTCGGCACGCGAGTACGGCAAGATTTACGAGC
>JBAVAV010000448.1:0-4432 GCA_049585895.1 Candidatus Sulfotelmatobacter sp.
CCCTACGGCGCTTCCCATAAGGGCGTTTAGCGGGATCAATCCCAAAGAACACTATAACAAGGCTATTAGTCCCGAAGATCGATGTATTAGTCCCCGCGATGAGTTCTTCGTCGCTTCGAAGTCGCACAATAGGGTGCGGTACCGACTTAAGGGAATGTCGAACACCGCTTTCATTGCGCTAAACGTCGGAGCATGTGACCTGAATGTCGCGATTATTACGCAACTCAGCGACTGGGCCACAGTCGTTATGAACTCGTTAAGATGTGTAGACCTAGAAAGGCGACTCTACGATCTCTTCTCAGAACTCATACGAGTTGGGGAAACCAGTAACTACGCTCGATCCTACTTGGGATGAACGGAGGTTTCGATGAGTACGAGCGCAGAACCAGGCATCACACCGATGAACACCGTAACCCCGCACGTCCGGGAGGTGATCAGGTCGGCCCAGCAAGAACTGACCGGACTCCTCCAGCGGCGAGCTGAAATCGCGCGACGCATGAAAGCCATCAAACAGATGCTGCCCGGCCTGGCGGCACTTGTTGGCACTTCCATTCTCGAAGATGGCTTGTTCAGCAGCGGGGTCGATCGTGAAGTAGCCAGCCGCCGCCGGGGTCTCACACGCGCCTGTCGCTCGGTTCTGATGGAGGCTCAGACTCCCTTGCGTATCGGGCAGGGCTGCGAGGAATTGCGGCTGAGATTCCCGGAGTTGGCCCAACGCCACAAAGTCTTGAAAGCCTCCGTCACCACGGTGTTCCATCGCCTGGTGGGCTACGGCGAAGCTCGCTGTTCCCTCGATGACGAGGGCTTAACCGTCTGGGAATGGATCCAAGAGCGGAAAACCAACGTCCCGCAGAACGGCCGGCCCGAACAGACGGGGGAGCCGGAAGCGGGCTTCGTCTCTAGTACAGAACTTGCGGCGGCCCATGACTGACACCTCGCTTCGCCCCCGCTAATCCGCCTGTTAGCTCGATTGCTTCCATTGTGGGCTTCAGACATTTCACCTGCGGACTGTTCTGTTTCGACAATGGTACAAAATAAGGGTGGCGAGGGATGAATCCCTAGAATTCCGGTTCGGGGCAATGAAGGACTGAGCTGTAAAGTGTGATTGAATGATTCGGTCCTGAATTCCTTGGTCCGCCCGCGGGAGATCGAAGTAACTGTTGGGTACGCTTTTTTCGCCGCCGGATCAAGAACTCCGCAACTCCCTGGCGAGGAAAACAGCAACGTTATGACAATTATCCGGAAGAATTGGCGGCAGATATGGGCAATCAGCTTTGCGGTGTGGACGTTTGTTTCCTTCGCCGCCGCCGGTTCGATCTTCGAACTGTACCGCACAAGGGGCATGCCCATGAGCTTTTCCAGGACGCTTGCCTTGGAACTCAGCCAGATTCTGACTTATGCCCCTTTAACCCCGTTTGCATTCGCACTAGCAATCCGCTACCCAGTCCAGCGGGGGAATTGGGTTCGCCGTTCATTGCTGCATCTTGCGGCCGGCGTGGTTTTCTCCGCGGCCCACGTTACGATGCGAGCTTTAACGCCATACGGGGCGTGGGATGCGCAAGCCGGGAAATGGGTGTCCGCAATTTGGGATTCGCAAGCACACACTATAAGGATTCAATGGAAAATCTTTCAGGGTCTGTTCTACGGCAACCTCGTCGATGATGTCACGGGGACTTACGTGCCAATCATTCTGGTCGCGCATGTCATGTCCTATTACCAGGGATTTCGAGCGCGAGAGCTTCGCGCTTCTCAACTGGAGGTGCAACTGGCCACGGCGCATCTCTCAGCGCTGAAAAGTCAATTGCAGCCGCATTTCCTGTTTAATACCTTGCATTCCATTACCGCGTTGATGCACACGGACGTCAGCGCCGCGGACAGGATGATGGCCCGCCTGAGCGACCTCCTGCGCATGAGCCTGGACAGCAACGAACAGATTACGACTCTAAGCCACGAACTGGAGTTCGTAAGAGGTTATCTAGAGATTGAGAAGGTACGTTTTGCAGATCGCCTGGAAGTAATTCTCGAAGTTTCTCCTGACACGCTCGATGCTCAGGTTCCGCACTTGCTGCTCCAGCCTCTGGTTGAAAACGCCGTACGGCATGGCGTCTCGAGATTATCGTCGCAAGGTGAGATTCGCATCGCTGCCCGGCGCGACGACAATAGCCTCCATCTGCAGATAACGGACAACGGGCCAGGTCTGGCTGACCTGGGCCACTCTCCAGCCAAGGGAGGGATTGGTTTGTCAGCAACCCGGGAGCGCCTCCGGACTCTCTACGGTGAGGACCAAAACATCGACATCAAGAACATCGCGAAAGGCGGAGTAGAAGTTCACATCAGGTTACCTTTTCGCGTTTCTGTGCGTCCAATAGAAGTACAGGACATGTCTCCCCAAAGTCCTGAATCAGCCAGTGGAAGAAGGTAATGGGCCCCTCTGCGATCCACACGGTTCTTGCCGACGACGAACCGCTCGCACGCAAGAAATTGCGCATCTTGTTGGAGGCGGAGCCAGGTGTCGAGGTGGTTGCCGAATGCGCCGACGGTCAACAGACCATCGCGGCGGTGGAAGCTCACAAACCTGACCTGTTGTTGTTAGACATTCGGATGCCCGACGCGGACGGTTTTCAAATCCTGAGCGAGATTCCACAAGAGCAAATGCCCATCGTAGTCTTCACCACCGCATTCGATCAGTACGCAATCCAGGCATTTGAGGCTCAGGCCTTGGACTATGTGCTGAAGCCGTTCGACGAGGAACGCCTTCATCACGCCATCGAGAGGGTCCGGGCTGAACTCCTCAAGTCCCAGAATCATGGGTGGACCGATCGGATGCTGCACCACAGCGCAGAAACCAGACTCACGCCGCAGTCCATGGACAGACGTTTAGTCATTAGGACCGGTGGCCGCGTGGTTTTTCTGGATCTCGATGAGGTGGACTGGATCGAGGCCGCTGCGAACTATGTAAAAGTGAATGTGGGCAAGGATTCCTATTTGCTACGGGAAGCGATCGGTCGCATTTCGGAAAAGCTCGACCCGGGCCGGTTCGTCCGCATCCACCGCTCTACGATTGTTAATATCGGCAAGATTAAGGAACTGCAGCCCTGTGATAGCGGCGAATACATCGCAATCCTGAAGAATGGCAAAGGACTGTCCTGCAGCCGCACGTATCGCAACCAACTGCAACAGTTGATTGACAAGGCGATTTAGCCTCGTTAACTGCCCGCACTCCGCGCAACGAACTCAACGGCCTTTCGGCGGGCATTCTACGTTCGTTTCGCGCAAGATAACCGAGGAACTGGTCTACCAACCTGGTCGCCGCCCTTCGTAACCGCCGGCCCTGAGCAGATCTTATCGTCCCCGCGCTCCGGCGATGGGCTCAGCTGAACCAATTAGACGCACAACTTTGTCCTCGCCATAATCGAGTGAGAGGAACTTCCCATCAATGACACAGGCTACCGAATCTGCGGACCGCCCTGTCTCGCTTAGGGTAAAACTCCTAATCGCAGTCCCATCCTCTGGTCTCACTTCGTATATGCTCTCCTCAGTTCTTTCCTGTTGCGTCACTCGACGGGCAACTACATAGATGTTCTTGTCGGCGGGGATAAGAGATTCAAGTTGTTCGCCATTCCCCAACTTTGGGCGTATCGCCCTGATGCTGCCGCCCTCGCTTATTTCCAAAAGCGGGTAGTTGCCTCTCGTCTGAGCAATGATGATCGTGTGGTCCCTCGACACCAGCTGAGAGGGCACAATCGTGTGTGTCGAGTCACTCATTGACTCTGGAGCACCTTCTTTCGGTATTTCTAGAGGTTTCAATAAAGTGCCGTCTTCTTTCAGCATTACCAGCCTCGGAATATGATCTTTTCTGTCATAGCCCAAGGCAAGAAACGTGCCTGACGGAAAGACTCCAACCTTGCGAATTTCAAACTCATCCGTAATTGGAATAGTTCTCTTATACTCCCCCTCGCGGCTGAAGACCAGAATGTAAGTGCTCTGCTCGGCAGTATTGACCGTGGATTCGCCGTGGTAATCCCCAACGGTGTAGGCACGCTTTTGCGGTTTATTCTCTTGTGATGCGTTAACCAGGAAGAGCACTCCGGAATCAAATGCGAAGCTATCGACTTGCTCCGAAATGTGCAGATCCGGGACTCGATCCAGACGAAACGTCCTGCCATCTCCGGATCTAGGAACTGAGGTCAGCAGCATCGGTGGCGGCCCCGGTGGTAACGGACGAAGACCGGAGTTGGCTCGCGGAAAACTAGCAAGAGTGACGAAAACGGTACCATCGCTTGTACAGTCAAATGGCAGCCTGATGGCTGGGGTAGAGTCAATGCCAGCCACGGGATCCCCTCGCTTAAAAGCGATAGTGTAACGAGGTGGAGCCCCTGGCGTTTTTTGCCCTGCCTTGGAGACGATCTGTGCCAGCGATGCTGTTGCCACG
>JBAVAV010000449.1:0-10251 GCA_049585895.1 Candidatus Sulfotelmatobacter sp.
GGATGGGGAACTGTTTGTCGTGAAGCTGCCTCGCGTCTCGAATTGCGCGGAGGCCGCGAGGCCCAGGGCGAGAACCAGAAAGGAAGTAGAAAAAAACCTCATAGCTAAGGGGCATGTCCACGAGGGATCTCAGATCCGGCCCTCGGAAGCTTATACCTTAACATTCTTTACCAATACTATCGGGCTGGATGATACGAAGGACTTGTTGGAAGAGGCATCGTGGACGCGGCTTTTGGGAGCACGGCTGCCCTAAGAGTCCCCGCGAGGAACCATGGCGGCGTCTTAGCAACTCGCTGATTCTTAAAGCGTTAGAGGAGACTTGACAAAGGCATCGGAGTAAGCCGATACTCTACTACAAGCGACTGGTGCAGCCGGACGAAGTTGTTACCCGGGCGAGCCGCTTGATCTTGAAAAAAGGTCATCCGCAAGGGTGGCCCTTTTTATGTCGTCGGCTTGATCCTGTCGCCCTTGGGCACGACCGAAAAAAATTCGGGTCGCGGGTGGCGCGCCGTGCATTCAAATACAACCCTGTCCTTAACCAGATTGCCGTAACCATCCGCGTCCTTAACCAGATTGCCGTAACCATCCGCTCTAGCTGTGGGGTTTTCCATTGCCGTCATGTGTTCGACGTCGAGAACCACAGCCTCGACGCTCATTGCATTTGCAATTTGATCGAAAACGTCTACGATTCGATACCCGTCTCGGATAATGCGACTCTTGTAAATGTGCCAGCCGACAAAGAGCACTTCCGCGATGATGGGCGGCAATCCCTCCCCGGCACGATTTGCGTTTATGGCTGCAAGCTGCACATCGGTTAATGCCCCTATGGCTACGGCTTGAACGCGAATTTTAACGCTTGATTGAAATTGTTGAAGGTTGCCGCGTATAAGTTCGCCCGCGTTTACAAACAGTGGCATTGCAGGATTCGCGCCCGCGATTATACCTCCAAGGATATCGTTGGAATGCCCCCGTTCGCTGGGCCAAAGCGAATTTTATTGACCAAACGCCGAAACCCTGCGGTTTCGCGTAGGCAAGAACTTGCATGTTTTCCAATCCTCAGTTCCGATTTACAATGCAACCTGCCCGGTAACGCGTAGCACCATACAGCCGGGAATTCATAGAGCACTCATCAGGAACCGGATGGCGACTACAAAAACCGATCCCAAGCTGGCCCCGGCGGCCAACGGCGGGAAAAAAGCTAAGTATGAAGGTCTCACGCGCGATCAACTGATCGAGGCCTATCGCATCATGTACACCTCCCGGCGCATCGACGACCGGGAAATCCTGCTGAAGCGGCAACAGAAGATTTTCTTTCAAATGTCCGGAGCGGGGCACGAAGCCATCGGCGTGGCTGCGGGCCTGGCGATGAAGGCGGGCTACGACTGGTTCTATCCTTACTATCGCGACCGCGCACTGTGTCTCACGCTGGGCGCCAAGCCTTATGAGATGTTTTTGCAGGGAGTGGGAGCGGCCGATGATCCCAGTTCGGGCGGGCGACAGATGCCTTCGCACTGGGGCTATTTGCGGCTGAATGTGGTGACGCAATCTTCCCCCACCGGATCGCAGATTCTCCAAGCAGTAGGATGCGCGGAAGCGGGCCGGTACTTTGCCACACATCCCGAGGCCGCAAAAACTCCGGTTCTCGCAAAGAACTCGAAAAATGGCGCGCCCGGAGCCGGGTCTGGAATCGCGACGCCTGATTACCGGCAGTTCAAGAAAGTGACGGTTCAGGCCGACGAAGTGACGTATGTCTCCCTGGGCGACGGCACCACCAGCGAGGGAGAATTCTGGGAGGCGATGAACGCCGCCGCCCTCAGCAAGCTGCCCGTGATCTTCTGCGTGCAGGATAACGGCTACGCCATCTCCGTGCCTGTGGAAGTGCAGACGGCCGGGGGCAGCATCTCACGCCTGGTTTCGGGCTTCCCCAATTTTCATTTTGAAGAAGTGGACGGCACCGACCCGGTTGCCAGCTACGCCGCGTTTCAGCGTGCGACGCAGTATTGCCGGGAAGGTCACGGGCCGGCATTTGTGCACGCGCACGTGATCCGCCCGTATTCGCACTCGCTCTCGGATGACGAGCGGCTGTATCGTCCGGACACCGAGCGGGAGCGCGATGCGCAGCGCGATCCGGTCACCCGCACCCAGATGTTCCTCCTGCGCGAAGGCATTCTCGACGAGAAGGGCATCAACGACCTGGAAAAAAAGGTTGAGGAAGAGTTGCAGGCCGCCGTCGATCAGGCTCTGGCGGCGCTCCCCGCTGCGCCGGAGTCAGTGACGAAGTTTGTATATTCGCCGGATGTTGATCCAGTTTCGGCGGCGTTCGAGACCCAGCCCCAGTTCACCGTTCAGGCCGATTCGGCGGATGGCAAAAAGCCCGCCGCCAAGACCATGGCCGACCTGATCAATGCCACGCTGCGCGATGAGATGCAGCGCGACCAGCGCATTGTGATCTTCGGCGAAGACGTAGCCGATTGCAGCCGCGAAGAATACCTCAAGCACAAACTGGTGAAAGGCAAAGGCGGAGTCTTCAAGCTGACCTTCGGTTTGCAGTGCCAGTTTGGCAATGACCGCGTGTTTAACTCACCGCTGGCCGAGGCCGCGATTGTGGGCCGCGCTACAGGGATGGCCACGCGCGGGCTGAAGCCGGTGGTCGAGATTCAATTCTTCGACTACATCTGGCCGGCGATGATGCAGATTCGCGATGAACTCTCGGTGATCCGCTGGCGCTCCAACAACAGCTTCTCCTGCCCGCTGGTGATTCGCGTGGCCATCGGCGGATATCTCACTGGCGGCGCTATCTATCACTCGCAGTGCGGCGAGAGTATCTTCACGCACATTCCCGGTCTGCGAGTTGTGTTTCCCTCGAACGCACTCGACGCCGCCGGATTGCTGCGCACCTCCATCCGCTGCGACGATCCCGTGCTATTCCTCGAGCACAAGCGTTTGTATCGCGAAACCTACGGGCGCGCGCCCGATCCCGGGCCGGAGTACATGATCCCGTTCGGCAAAGCGAAAATCGTGAATCCGGGCACCGACCTTACCGTGATCACTTACGGCGCCGTGGTGCCACGGGCGCTTCAAGCCGCTCAGAAACTGGAGCGCGAGCACGGCGTGAGCGTGGAGCTGATCGATTTACGCTGCCTGAATCCGTTCGACTGGGAGACGATCGCGGCGTCGGTCGGGAAAACCAATCGCGCTCTCGTGGCCTATGAAGATACTCTGAGCTGGGGCTACGGGGCGGAGATCGCAGCGCGCCTGGCGGATCAACTCTTCGATCAACTCGACGCGCCGGTTCGCAGGATTGCGGCCGCCGATACCTTCGTCGCCTACCAGCCGATTCTCGAAGACGCCATCCTGCCTCAGGTGGGCGATCTGTTCCGTGCCATGAAAGAACTGGCGGAGTACTAGAACCAGTGACCGGTGGTTTCCACAAACACCGTAAATCCTGAAGGAACGGCGGCACCTGACTCTAAAGGCTGGCGAAGCTTAACGACTAAGAAAGGCATGCCATGAACCGCAAACCCACGATCACCCTTGCGGCTTTCTTCATGTTGGCCGCAGCATCGCTCATGTTTCATGGAAAAGCAGCGGAGGCGCAGACGCTGACCACGCTCTACCCCTTCGCAGGCGGCAGTGATGGCGGCTTTCCTGCCGGTGGGTTGATCCTCGATGCTCACGGAAATCTCTACGGCACCGCTGAAGGCTTTCAATCGGACGGCACAGTCTTCGAACTAACGCCCGTGTCAGGCGGCGGCTGGACGCTGACCACTCTCTACACCTTCCAGGGAGGCAGCGATGGCGCGGCTCCGGTGGCTAATCTGGTTTTCGATGGCAATGGCAATCTTTTCGGCACAACGACCGCCGGAGGTGGCGGTTCCTGCAGCCAAGGTTGCGGCACGGTGTTTGAGTTGTCTCCGAACGGCAGCGGAGGCTGGACGAAAACCGGACTCTACCAGTTTCAGGGTGGAAGCGATGGATCGGATCCTAACGCCGCTTTGGTTTTCGATTCCGCCGGCAACTTGTACAGCACCACCAATCTCGGAGGCGGCAACTGCAGCGCTTCCAGCCTCGGATGTGGCACTGTTTTTCAGCTGAGTCCGCTAGCCGGAGGAGGCTGGAGCGAGAGCATCCTGCATCGGTTCGGTCGAGGTAACGACGGCTCACTTCCAGAGGGCGGTCTCATCTTCGATGCAAGCGGAAACCTTTATGGGACGACGTTTTCCGGCGGCATAGTCAACAGCGCATGCTCCTCCGGCTGCGGAATCGTTTTCGCATTGAGTCCGGCCGCAGGTGGTGGATGGACAGAAAAGGGATTGCGCGCTTTTACGGGTGCGGGCGATGGTGCACACCCCGGCGCGGGATTGATCTTTGACAATATGGGCAAACTGGACGGCACGACCGAACTCGGTGGATCCTTCAATCTGGGTGTTGTCTATCGGCTAGTGGCGAGCTCCGGCGGTCCTTGGGTTGAGCATGTGCTGCATAACTTTAAGGGTGCTCCCGACGGTGGAGCTCCCAGCTCCGCGCTGGTAAGCGACGCAGGCGGTAACCTCTACGGAACTACTCCGATCGGTGGAACCAAGAGTTGTGCCTGCGGCACCCTCTACAGATTAACTCCATCGACCACCGGCCTTTGGACACCCACTCTTCTTCACTCCTTTAGCGGGGGCAATGACGGGAGGGACCCCAATCCCAACGGCCCCTTGGTTTTGGATGGTTCTGGAAATCTTTACGGGGTGACGAATCAGGGCGGTTCGGCTTTCCGAGGAACGGTGTTCGAATTAACGCCGTAGAACGTCAGCAGTAGCAAATTCGTGGAGTCTTACTTCCACGGCCTTTTCTTCCGATTGACCCGCTCGCGGCTGGAACGTAAAATCAGGCGATTTATTGGGGGTGGGAACGGTGTGTCTACGTGACAAGAATCTCTTCGGTGGGCTGGCCCATATTTCCGCCGTCTTCATCTTCATCGCTGCCAATGCTTTAGCAGCTACGGCACAGACGTCGGTCACGACCTATCACTACGACAACAACCGCACCGGCTGGAATTCCACCGAAACCCGGCTCACGCCGGCGAACGTGGGTGGCTCCAAGTTCGGGCTGCTCGGAACCGTCAAGCTCGACGATCAGGTCGATGCCCAGCCGCTGGTCGTTCCTGGAGTGACCATCACGGCGGGCGGTCATCAGGGTAAGCACGACGTGGTGTACGTAGTCACCGAAAACGACACGGTGTACGCCATCGACGCCAACAAGGGCACCATTCTGCTCACTCAGAGTCTCGGCAAGCCGGTCGCCTCTCCGCTGGGGTGCAACAACAATGGGCCCAACGTGGGCATCAACTCCACCCCGGTGATCAGCGTCAGCAGCAACACCCTCTTTGTGATGGCTTATACGCAGGATTCGAGCGGCCCGGCCTATCGCATCCATGCTCTGGATCTGGGCAACCTGACGGACAAGGTGACGGCGCAGCTTGTGACCGCGTCGCATACGCTTACCGACGGAACCAAGTTCAGGTTCAATGCGAAGTACCAGCGGCAGCGTCCTGGACTGCTGATGGCCAATGGCAACATCTATGCGGGTTTCGGCAGCTTCTGCGATTTTTCCGCCAGCCTCTCCCGCGGCTGGCTGCTCGGCTGGAATGCCGCAACATTGGCGCCGCTCTCGGCCAACCAGGTGCTCGATACCCAGGCGACTTCTCCACACAATTTCTTCCTGACTGCCATCTGGATGTCGGGCTATGGCCCGGCGGCCGACGATTCGGGCAACATTCTGTTTGTCACCGGAAATTCTGATCCCTCCGGCACCACGTATGATGGCGTGAGCAACATCCAGGAGAGTGCGGTGAAAGTCTCGTCAGACTTAACCTCCGTGCTCGATCTGTTCACCCCCATGAACGAGGCTTCGCTCGATCAGGGTGACACGGACTTCGGCTCCGGCGGCTTGCTGGTGCTGCCCGATCAGGCTGGTTCCATTCCTCACCTGGCAGTGGCCGCCGGCAAGGACGGAAACATGTTCCTAATGAACGAAGACCACCTGGGTGGATTCTCGACCACTAAGAACAACGTTCTCGGCACCTATTCCGTGGGTGGCTGCTGGTGCGGGCAATCTTATTATGTGGATCCGGCCGACGGGGCGCCGCGCGTGGTCAGCAGCGGCGGGAATACCGTGCAGGTATGGAAGCTGCAGACTTCGCCCAGCCCGGCTCTGACTCACGTGGCGAATTCTCCTGCACTTACCAACGGACAATTCCCAGGATTTTTCACTTCCATCTCGTCCAACGGCACGGCCAGTCCTATCATCTGGGCTCTGGGCCATCCCACTTCTCAGTCGGCTGACACCGTTAATCTTTACGCCTTCAATCCCGATGCTGGGGGCGCCACCATGACCCAGCTCTTCCAGGGCGCCGCTGGAGTCTGGCCCAACTTCTTTGGTAACTCCAACCTGGTACCGGTCGTGGCCAATGGCAAGGTCTACGTCGCAACCAACAAGGCGCTGAAGGTTTTCGGAGTGAAGCCGTAGCCCGCAAGTTGCTTCGGGCCATCGCGCGAACGTTCGTGTCAGAATAGCGCGATGCCGACCCGCTCCCCGTCACCCGTTCCTGATTTCCTCTACGGCACCGCCTGGAAAGAAGAGCGCACGCCCGTTCTCACCGAACTCGCGCTCCGCATGGGCTTTCGCGGTATCGACACCGCCAATCAACGGCGGCATTACTTTGAAGCTGGAGTAGGTCAGGGGTTAGCCGCCGCCTATCGCGCGGGAGTTGTCGCGCGCGCTGATCTTTTTCTACAGACGAAATTCACCTATCAGCGCGGTCAGGATCACCGCCTGCCCTACGACCCCGCAGCCAGCCTATCCGTTCAGGTCGCGCAGTCGTTGGCCAGTTCGCTCGAACATCTCGGGACGGATTATCTCGACAGCTATGTGCTCCATGCGCCATCCTCTGGCTACGATTGGACCGAAGCGGACTCCGAGGTCTGGGAGTCAATGACCAAAGAGCGCGACGCCGGCCGCACGCGTTTTCTCGGCGTGAGTAATGTTTCGCTCGAGCATCTGGAGCAGATGGCCGCCGCTCACCCGGAACCTCCCGCATTCGTGCAAAACCGCTGCTTCGCCCGCCTTGGCTGGGACCGCGCTGTGCGCTCGTTCTGCCACGATCGCAAGATCATCTATCAGGGCTTCTCGCCGTCGGAATCCTACCGCTAACCGGCACATCCAACGCCGATCATATGAAGCAAGACCTGGCCAGCCGCGACCTGGCGAGTCTCGCTGCAGTGCTCACGGCGGATGCCGTGCATGCGATCGAATCTCTGGCCGGTTGACTACGCGAAGGCGAATATTACTTGCGCCGGGGTCGCTTTTGCGCGGGCAGCTAGACCGGCGACCGTCATCCCGGCGAGCAGGGATGGCGCAGCACTTCCGCATTCGCGGTTAGAAGTCAGAGATCAGCCTAAAGCAAATCCCCGCCGCGGAGCGAGCCAAATGCCAGACGTGTCGTAATCTCCATTACCGCCCTACGCAATGTAAACCGAACTCCTGGTCGAATCCGCCCCCAGTCGATTCCGATATCGGCCGAGCGCTGCGGGATTCGTGCGGCTATCACGCGCGAGAGTCCTCAGAAGGTAACCCGCGCCTGCAACTCCAGAACCCTGCCCGCGAGCGCCGGCTTGTCGGCCGCAGTCCCGAAGAACGTATCCTGGATAACGGTACTGCGGGTGTTGAAACTGAACGGGGTCAGGTTCAGATTATTAAACAGGTTGAACACGTTCATCCTAAGCTGCAGGTTGCCGCCCTCGCCCAGGAAGGGCAATGGCGTGTTCTTGCCAAACGTCACGTCTATGGATCGGTACCGCGGTCCACGGAACGAGTTGCGGCCAACGCCCGGAGGGCCTGCGGCTAGGTTGAAATAGTTCGGCCCGCCCCGCGGGAAATTTCCGTTTGGCTTCAGGAAGGTGTCATTAGAATAGTCGGTTCCGGCGCCGCCAGAATAACCACTTGGACGAATCGGACAGATGCCCTGGTTTCCCAGCGTTACGAAGCAGACGTTGTCAATTGGCGTCCAGGGAAATCCGGAGTGCGCTGTGAAGATGCCGCTGAGTTGCCAGCCTCCGAGCACCTTGCCCACCCTGTCGTGCCTATTACGGAAGATAGGGAGATCCCAGATGCCGGAGAGGACCGCGAAGTGGGTTACATCGTAGTCGGACGGCCCGTATTCGGTGCGGAGGTCACGCGGGTAAGTTTCATTCACGCTGGAGTCCGGCTGTCCGAATGAGACCTCATCGAGGCTCTTGCTCCAACGATACTTGAAGGCAGCTTGGACTCCTCGGGAAAAGCGATGCTCCAGTCGCGCATTAAGCGAGTTATAGTTGGCGGTCACATCGGGCTTAATGAAGAAATTGGGAATCGACTTGTTGACGGGTCCGTCGTACACCAGGTTGGCATCAAAGATGCGGACCAGGTGGTGGCTATCGCTGCCCTGGTAGCCGAGCGTGAACATCATCTTCGCAGGAAGCTCGAACTGTGTTTCCAGCGAATAACCATACACGTAAGGAATCCGGAAGTGCTGCGGCTCGAAGTAGACCTGCACGCAACAACTCTTCGGGAAACCGTCGGGGCCGATCCCGCCGCCCAGCGCCGGATTACCCGGATAGCTCAATGGCGAGTCTGAACTGCCCAGTGAATAGATAATGCACGGCATGTTCTTCGAAGGGCCGCAATTTGGATCGTAGGGGCCGCTAAAGCCGTCAATTGCTACCCCGGCGGTGCCGCAGCAATTCTGCTCAAATGCATGGAAGGGAGGGTTTTCGCGGGCCGGATCGAACACCGCCTCCGGAACGCCGTCGTAATACATACCGAAGCCGCCCCGCACGACGTCTTTTTGGTTGTACTGACTCGGGCTCCAGGCAAATCCAAGACGTGGAGCGAAGTTTGTTTTGGGAGTGGAATATACGGTTTTACCGGTGATGAGGGTTGCATTCGTTAGAGCGTCAGGGCCTGATCCGGCCAGTGCCAGATTGCTGAGTAATCCCTGCGGCTCGGAAACGGGAGAATAGTACTCATATCGCAGTCCAAAATTCAAAGTAAGATTGGGTCGAAATTTAAAATCATCCTGAATGAATCCGCCGTAGTAACTGGTGCGAAAATAACGCTGGGCCGGATCAGGATTGCCCGTGTTCGGATTCACCGCATTTTGTTCGAAGATAGGCGCGTCGTTCGCAAAATTCCACGGGTCGCTGAAGGTGTACAGCGGCCGGGCAAAACCAACCTCGTTATTATTGTTTTGTTCCTTGCGATATTGGAAGCCGAACTTCAGGCTGTGCCTGGATAGCGCCCAGCTGAAAGTGTCCCCGAAACCGTAAGTATTCTGGGCGATTATGCCCGGCGTATTTTCCCCTTGCGGTGCTCCAAACCAGATTCGCTGAGGACCCTTAAAGACGTCTTGTATCTCGACGTCGGGAATACCCCAATTGACGATTCCCTTGGTACTCTGGACTTCATTAAACGCGAACCGGCTGAAATTCAATCGCACTTCGTTCAACTTGGTCGGCGAGACGATCCAATTCCATAGAACGGTACCGGCAGGACTAAAAGGCTTGTTGATGATGTCGCGATTGGCCGCCGAAGTCTGGTCGGTGCCGGGAGGGTTGATGCTGGTTGAGCGGGTTAGATATGTGCTCGCCGAGAGAGTATGCTTGCTGTTAATCGTCCAGTCCACCCGAGCGTTGTACTGATTGCCGGTGCGGTAGCCGGGGTATACCAGTTGGGCCAGTTCGACGTCGGGTATGCCATCCAGACCGCCCCCGACAAGAGCGCCGCCAATCTCAGGAGAACCCAGTTTAAGATATGGATTGCCCGGTCCAGACCCCGCCGGAAACGGCGAACCTATATCCAGCCCCCCAGCTACGACTTGACAGGTTGGATTGCCCAACGAATCCGTTGCAGGACGGTTAAGGTCGCTGCATGACGGCGTCAACACAGCAGCTATCCGCGGAGCCGTTCCCGGGGCCGCAAGGATCTGGGCAGCAATGCTGTTGGGAAGAGCAGCAGTCACCACCTGGATAAACTGCGGCGTCTCGACATAGTTGATGCCAAAAGTTTGATTGAAGGCGTGCTCGCCCTCATAGGCAAAGAAAAAGAACACCTTGTTCTTCATGATGGGGCCACCAACACTACCGCCGTAATCACGAATCTTGTCGTCAACCCGCACATTCGGCGCTCGTGTAAAGTCGCCCTGGAATCCGCCGAAGGTGTTAAAGG
>JBAVAV010000450.1:0-5159 GCA_049585895.1 Candidatus Sulfotelmatobacter sp.
AAGTAATCCAGCACACTCAGACCGCCGCTGGCAGGTGCGAGATGGAGCAGGCTGTCGCCATAGTCGGACCCGCCGGTACTGGCGTCAAACGTTCCATTGCCGGTGGCCAGAAAAATCGTACCCACGCTGTCCGCCGCCGGCCCGCCGCCGGCTTGCCAGATGGCGCCATTGGTTCCGTTGGGAGTGGTAAGGAATGTGCCGGCCGGCTGCAGCGTCGACTGCTCATAGGCGAGCAGCCAGCCGTGAAAGGCATAGGTGTCGCAGCCGTTACTTCCAAAGCCGATGTAGATGGTGCCATTCACCAGCAGCAAAGCAGGGCGCTGCATCTCGATGGAGGGATCGAACTGAAGCGGCCCCTTGCCGGTTGTCGCCGTGGCACTGATCGCCGCGGGAGAAACGATGTCCGCTCCCGTGGTGAGACTCAGCGCGTGGAGGCGAAAGAAATAAGCACCGTTCTCCAGCGTTTTCGCAATTACGTAGATTGCGCCGGCCGAGGGGTCGATGACCGGCGTGCTCATCACGCCGATTTCGGTGAATCCGATGCCGGGGCAGCCAAAATCGCCGATGGGCACGCTGGTGATTCCTGCAGTGGGATTGATGAAGCTCCTGGTCCAGAGAGGCGTCTGCAAAGTATCGGCGTCGAAGGCGAAGACGCTGTCATGTTGGGTCGCCACGTAGACGACGTTGTGCGTAGTGCCGTTGGAAAACTTCAGCCCCGACAAGTAAAGCGGCTGGCCCACCACAGCACCGTCCACGCTCTGGGTAAATAGTTTGCCAAATAAATTTGCATTGACATTGGCCAGCGTCAAAAGCCTTTCGTTGATATTCGCCCCGCTGCGGGAAACGTCGTTGTGTTCCGTAAGGACCCGAACTTGGCCAAGCGCTGAAAAGGCGGAAAGCAGCCACAGACACACAGCGAAAAGCACACTCGCTTGTGCGGGGCAGAAACGACGTGGCGTTGAAGGCTGGAACACTCGTTATCCCTCGAAACCCGCGCGGCTTGGCTACTTCAGACGATTAACATTCTACCAGAGGAAAGTCGCGGGACATCGTTTACATTGTGTGCGCAGCCCACACATTTCAGACAGTACCCGGCTACCGCAGTTGCTGGCAGGCTGGGAGTGCGAGTATGCTCACGGATTCGTTGCGGAAAGGGCTTCTTCCCATGTTTGAGTTACGGATTCCAAAGCTAGGGATTGCGTGGACACAGAGCCCCAAGCCGCCTCGGCAGCTTCTTGTCGAACTGCTGTTGCTTTTCCTGGTTGTGGCCTGGCAGGGGTCGTGGCCGCAGCAGAGCCCGGCTCCGACAGATGCAGCGCCGACAGCGAAAGCGGAGGTGGCGGAACACGGCCATTTCCAGTTGCACAAATTCGAACAGCCGATTGGCGAAGAGACCTACGAGATCGCGCGCGATGGAGATTCGCTGGCGGTGAAGGCGCATTTCAAGTTTACCGATCGCGGAAGCGCCGTGCCTCTGACGGTAAGTTTCCGGGGAGCGCAGGATCTGACGCCTCAGGCTTTCGAGATCAAAGGAAAGAGTTCGAGGCTTACGACCATTGACGAAGCTGTGGAGGTGCAGACGGAAACGGTGCGGCTGCGTGACCGTGAGCAGTGGAAGGAGATGGCCGCACCACAGAAATTCTTCACCATCGCCGGATATGCGCCCGCCACCATGCAGATGCTGATGATGCGCTATTGGGTGAAGCACGGATCGCCTGCAGAAATGACCACGCTGCCCAGCGGTTCGGTGAAAATTGAACTTCGGGGAGAAGACAGCATCGCGGTGGAGGGAAGAACCGAAAAGCTGAGCCGCTACACCGTGGAAGGCTTGATTTGGGGGCGGGAGACGCTGTGGCTCGATCAACATTTTAATCTGGCCGCGGCCATCACTACGGATGCCGAGTTCGATCACTTCGAGGCCATTGGCGACGGTTATGAGAGTGCGCTTGGCGAGTTCGTGGCGCGCGCCGGAGCGGACAACATGGCCGCGCTGGCCGATCTCTCGAAAGGAATTTCGGGGAGCCGGGCGGAGACGCTGGCGCTGGTGGGCGCAACGTTGATCGATGGCACAGGAAGGCCGGAGCTTGCGGACGCTGTTGTCGTCATCAAGAGCGGGCGGATCGTGGCGACAGGATCGAGATCGAAGGTGAAGATCCCGAAGGATGCGGCCATCATCGACGAAACCGGAAAGACCATTCTGCCCGGACTTTGGGACATGCATGCGCACTTTGAGCAGGTGGAATGGGGACCGATTTATCTGGCTGCCGGGGTCACCACAGCGCGCGATTGCGGAAATGAGTTCGAGTTCATCAAAGCGGTTCGCGACGCGATTGCGGAGGGCCGCGGGCTAGGGCCGCGTTTGCTGCTGGCTGGCATTGTGGACGGCTCCGGGAAGATGGCGATTGGCGTGGAACGCGTGGACACGCCGGAACAGGCGAAGATGTGGACGGACCGATATCACGACGCCGAGTTCCAGCAGATGAAAATCTACAGCTCGGTCAAGCTGGAAGAAGTGAAGGCGGTTGCCGACGAGGCGCACCGGCTGGGCATGACTGTGACCGGCCATGTGCCCGAAGGGCTGGATGCTTACCAGGTCATCGCAGCGGGCCAGGATCAGATCAATCATATTCAGTACATTGCTGACATCATGCATGCTCCGCTGCCCGCGGAGGCAAAACGCCCGGATCGCATGAAGGCGGTTGCGGAGATCGATCTGAATTCTCCCGAAGCCCGGAAGGCGATCGCGTTTTTGCGGACGCACCGTACCGTGGTTGATCCCACGCTGGCGCTGATGGAATTCATTACCGCTTCGACGGCGAAACCTCCTGCGAGCTTCGAGCCTGGAGTAAACAAATTGCCGGTGGAACTGGCTGCGCAACTCGCGGATGTCGGTCCGCCTTCGCCAGACGCGGAACTCGGCGAAAAGCGCTTTGAGAAATACGTTAGCATCGTGGGAACATTACACAAGGCCGGTATTCCCATTGTGGCGGGCACGGACCAGACGGTTCCGGGTCATAGTTTGCATCGCGAAATCGAACTGTACGTGCAGGCGGGATTCACTCCCATGGAGGCGATTCAGGCGGCTACGAGTGTGGCGGCGCGGGCGATGGGCTTGGAAAAAGAGGTGGGAACCGTGGAAAAGGGAAAGCGCGCCGATCTCATCGTGGTGCGAGGAGACCCGCTCAAAGACATCCACAACACGCGGAATGTGGAGGCGGTCATCACCAACGGAACCATGTACGACACCAGCGAACTATGGAAGAGCGTGGGATTCAGGCCTTAGCTAAGGGCAATGAATCAGAGGGATAAAACTGCCGCCTCCCTCAGGGGCCTGAAGCCCGCGTCTTTATTGACTCTGGGCGGCACGGCTGAAGCTGCGCCCTTCCCAATCGATTTATGAGAACCTTATATATGTTGCATCGTGCATTGTTTTTTCGGCATCTGAACTACGGCCTTGCATCGTTGGGGCGTTGACCTGCAATGACGTTGTCCGTCCAATACCCGGCCATGCGATATTGTTCCATGCAAGCGTGTCAGGAGAAGCGACATTGAAAGCGCAGTGTCTGCCATTCAGCCAGATCCCACACACGACCCGCCTGTTCGCCGATTACCTTGCCTATGCGCCTTCCGTCCAGCCGTTTTATCCGAGGTCTCCTCATTTCAGCGAGTGGTTGAAAGAGGAAGCTTCCGCTTTGCGCTACGACAACGCCCGCCGTCAGCGAGTGAGCGCAATCCTCGAGCGCCAGAATAAATCTTGGGACGCCTCGCCGCAGACTTTCTTGAACATTGGTCGGTTGCGGGCGGGAGCCTCCGCCGTGGTTACCGGCCAGCAGGTCGGCCTGTTCGGCGGCCCCACTTTTGCATTGTACAAGGCGCTGACCGCGATCAAGCTGGCCGAAGAAGCCACCGCCGCCGGAGTGGATGCGGTTCCCATCTTCTGGCTGGCGACGTCGGATCATGATCTTGCCGAAGTGAATCATGTTTCGATTCCCGGAGCAGATGGGCTTCTGCGGGTGGTCAGCACTCTGAGTCACGGCGTGCCGGGCGCACCGGTCAGTGAAGTGCACCTGGGCGATGAGATTTTGCCTGCGGTCGAGGAGGCCGCGGCTTTGCTCGGGGATTCTCCCGCGACGCAGTTATTGCGCGAGTCGTATCGTCCGAGCGAGACGCTGGGCAGTTCTTTCGCGCGGCTTTACGCGCGCTTGTTTGCGCCATGGGGCGTGATATTGCTGGACGCTTCCGATCCCGAACTGCATCGCGTGGCCGAGCCAGTTTATCGCAGCGCAATCGAGCGCGCGGCAGAAGTGAACGCGGCGTTGCTGGCCCGCGGCGAAGCCTTGGTGAAGGCCGGATATGAGCAGCAGGTGAAGGTCACGCCGTCTTCGGTGCTTCTTTTTACCCTGCGCGATGGCGCGCGGACTGTTCTGCATCTTCGCGGCGGCGCGGAAGGCGGATCGGCGGAATTTGCCGCCGGCGGCGAGCGCGGAGGAGAAACTATTGCGCCGCTGGAGTTGCTCGCGCGCATTAGCGCTCATCCGGAACACTTCAGCCCGAATGTGCTGCTGCGGCCCGTGGTGCAGGACTATCTCTTGTTCACGCTTGCTTTCACGGGAGGTCCGGCCGAAGTGGCGTACTTTGCGCAGGCCGGCGCCGTCTACGAGACTCTCACGGGCCGCGTCACACCGATCCTGCCGCGTTTCTCGGCGACGATCGTCGAAGCCAAGGTCCAGCGCTGGCTGCGGCAATACCACCTGACGGTTCCTGACGTGTTTCGTGGACCGGAAGCGCTTCGCCAGGAACTGGCTGCGCGTACTTTGCCTGCCGATTTGCAGGCGGCATTCGAACGAGCCAACAAATCTGTGGAGAATGCTTTTTCGAGCCTTCAGGAGGCGCTGGCGAAACTCGACCCCACGCTGGTGGACGCCTGCCGCACCGGCGCATCCAAAGCGCACTACCAACTGGACCGCCTCCGCGAGCGGGTTACGGCCGCCGAGTTGCGCCGCAGCGAGGTCGTGGTGCGCCACGGTGAAGCCCTGAGCCACACGCTCTATCCGGAGAATGCTCTGCAGGAGCGCGGCGTCGCCGGCCTTTATTTCCTCGCGCACAACGGGACGGAGTTGTTGCAACAGCTTTACGAGACGCTCCATACGGATTGTCAC
>JBAVAV010000451.1:0-4265 GCA_049585895.1 Candidatus Sulfotelmatobacter sp.
CGTTTGATCCGCCCACCAACGGGCACCTCGACCTGATCGAGCGCGGGAGCAAGATTTTTGAAGAACTGGTGGTCGCGATCCTGCGCAACTCGGAAAAAAGCCCGATGTTCAGCGTGGCCGAGCGGCTGGAGATGTTGAAGGAACTCACGGCAGATCTGAAGAATGTTCGTCTCGACACCTTCGACGGGCTGATGGTGGAGTACGCGAAATCGATCGATGCGATGTGCGTGTTGCGGGGGATTCGCGCCATCAGCGACTACGAATACGAACTGCAGATGGCGCTGATGAACCGCAAATTGGAGCCGACGCTGGAAACCGTCTTCATGATGCCGGCCGACAAGTATTCCTACGTCAGCTCGCGGCTAGTGCGCGAAGTTGCGCAGGCCGGCGGGCCGGTAAAAGGTCTGGTGCCGGACGTAGTTGACAGGAAACTGCGCGCCAAGCTCGACCCTGCCTACAAGTTCCGTGACACGAATCTAATCGAGGTTCCGGGAAAAACTGAAAAGAGAAGGAAGAAGAAGGCATGACCACCGCAACCACCGAAGCGCTCAGGCTTACTGACCGGATCAATCGCATCGAGCCCTCAGCCACCATGGCAGTAGTGGCCGAGGCCGACAAGCTGCGCGCGCAGGGAATCGATGTGGTGGATTTCGGCGCGGGCGAGCCTCATTTCGCCACGCCGCAGCACATTAAAGATGCTGCCATCGCCGCTATCCAAGGCAACTTCACGAAGTATACGGCGGTCCCGGGCACGCCCGAGCTGCGCGATGCTATCGTGCACCGTCATGCCACGGATTTTGATTCGAACTACCGGCGCGAGGAGGCGATCGCCTCAACGGGCGGCAAGCTTGCGCTCTTCAACGCCGTGCAGGTTCTGGTGGAGCATGGCGACGAAGTGATTCTGCCCGTTCCGTACTGGGTTTCGTTCAAGGACATCGTGCGCTACGCGGGCGGAAATTGCGTGCTTCTGGAATCGGACGAATCGCAGGGATTCCGCGTCACCGCTGACATGGTGGCGCGACCCATCACTCCACGGACGAAAGCGATTATTCTCAACTCACCCTCGAATCCTTCCGGCGCGGTGATGAGCGCGGATGATATGACCGAAGTGGTTCGTCTGGCTCACCAGCGTGGCATCTGGGTACTCTCGGACGAGTGCTACGTCTATCTCAACTACACGGGCCGGAATTTTTCCGTAGGCTCGCTGCGCGAATACAAAGAGCGCACAGTCGTACTGGGATCGCTTTCGAAGACTTATGCGATGACGGGCTGGCGGCTGGGATACGCGCTGGCGCCGGCGGCGGTGGTGAGTGCCATGTCGAAATTGCAGAGCCAGTCCACCTCGAACCCAACCTCGATCGTGCAGAAAGCCGCAATCGCGGCGCTGAACGGGCCGCAGGATTGCGTGGAGCAGATGCGCCGCGAATATATCGATCTGCGCGATCACGTCGTGAAGGGATTACGCTCGATCCCTGGCGTGACCTGCACTGTGCCCGAGGGCGCGTTCTACGCCTATCCCAATATTTCGTCGTTTCTGGGACGCGGCAGCGTTAAGTCGGCATCCGATCTGGCTGGCAGGCTGTTGCGGGAAGCTCACGTGGCCACGGTTCCGGGCGAGGGCTTCGGCACCGCCGAGCACATCCGCGTCTCCTACGCCACGTCGAAGGCGGAGCTCGACCGCGGCCTTGAACGCATGGGAAAGTTTTTCGCGGCGTTGTAGAAAACGAGGCTCTGTAGGAGAGAAGGACCATGTGGGGACAGCCGCCCTCGAGTACGTTCCGGTGGTAAATGTTAAGCAAAGGCCGTTCCGCTGGCGAGCGGCTTTTTTTTGTGGTCGTTTGGCTCATGGGAAATCTTTACCCACTCTTGATGCTTCCCCGTTTTGACCCGCGCCCGTGGGGCACGCTCGACCTGTCGCCCATTTATCCGAATCACAAGTTCGAGGAAAAAATCGGCGAAGCCTGGCTGACCGGAGACGATTGCAAAGTAGCCAACGGACCGCTTACCGGAAAGACTCTTTCACAATTGAGCGAGCAGTGTCAGCGGGAGTTGGTCGGCGACGCGCCGGGCAACGCCAAGCGGTTTCCGTTGCTGCTGAAGTTCCTGTTTCCGCATGAGAAGCTTTCGGTGCAGGTTCACCCCGATGACGCGCAAGCCCGCCGCGTGGGCCAGCCCTGGGGCAAGACCGAGTGCTGGTATGTCGCGCATGCCCTGCCCGGATCGCAGATTGCGCTCGGCTTGAAGCCGGGCGCGACCGTAGCTCAACTCGAGAAGGCAATTGGCGAGAATCGCGCCGAGGATCTGTTGAACTGGATCAATATTTACGCGGGCGATATGGTTTATGTTGCGGGGGGAACGGTCCACACGTTGGGTCCGGGGTCGATAATTGTTGAGACGCAGCAGCAGTCGGACACTACGTACCGCTTGTATGACTATGGCCGGCCGCGCGAACTGCACTTGAAACAGGGCCTCGCTGCGGTGAAGGAGAAAGTTGCTTCGGGCAAAGTGATCAGGCCGGTTCCTACCGCGATGAACGGAGTGAAGAACCGGTACGCGCCGTTGGTCGCAGCTCCTTACTTTGTGGTTGATATGTTCGAGACGAAAGACGCGCTGGAACTTTCGACGCGCGACGATTCCGGCCGCAGTTCAGTCCAGATTCTGGTGGCGCTTGAGGGATGCGGGGCGGTGGAGTCAGATGGTATGGAGCCGGTCACACTCGCCAAAGGCGATGCGGTTGTGATTCCAGCTTGCATTGAAGGATTTGAAATACGGCCGCAGTGGACGCTCGAATTTCTTCGGGCGCAGGTACCGGGAGAGCCGCTGCCTGAGCCGGAGACCAGGATATAAGTGCCCGATTTAGACTGACGTTTTGCATCGGTGTAACTCCGTGACTATTCGTGAATAGAACATTAGATTTCTATCCCGTGGTTTTAGCCGGCGGCCGGGGCACACGCTTCTGGCCGTTAAGCCGCAGGAAACGCGCCAAGCAGCTGCTTGCGCTCGACGGCAAGCAGACGATGATTCAGCAGACCGTCGCGCGCCTGCTGCCGCTCGCGCTGGCAAAGCGCATCTGGGTTATTACAAACGAAGATCTGCGTCCGGCCATCCTGAAGCAACTCCCCAAGCTGCCGAAAGCGCAAGTGCTGGCCGAACCCGCGGGTCGAAACACGGCTCCGGCCATCGGGCTCGCCGCATTTCTGCTGCTGCGGGAAAATCCCGCAGCAGTGATCGGCATGTTCCCGTCCGATCACGTGATTGCAGACGAGAAGCGGTATCGCGAGACTCTGCAGCAGGGCATTGACATCGCGGCTGCTGGCGAGAATATCGTCGTGCTCGGCATCCGGCCCACTCGGCCTGAAACTGGCTACGGTTACATCGAAGCCGGAAAGGCGTTTGGCGATCAGGCGTTGCGTGTCCGTCGCTTCACCGAGAAACCGGATCCACTGAAAGCGGCCGAGTTCATGGCGGCGGGTGACTATTATTGGAACAGCGGCATGTTTCTGTGGAGCGCCCGCACGCTGGCCAATGCCTTGCGGGAGCATCTGCCCAAAACGGCGCTGTTGCTCGAACAGATTGCTGGGAGTTTCGGCACGCGCAAATTCACGCAGACGTTCCGCAGGCTGTATCCCAAGTGCGAGAACATCAGCGTCGACTACGCTGTGCTCGAACCCCGTTCTGCGAAGGGCGAGCAGGCGGGCAACATTTTCTGCCTGCACGCCGACTTCGGCTGGAACGATCTGGGATCGTGGACGGCACTGCACGAGCATCACTCCGCAAAGAGCAGCCCGCCGCAAGGCAACCTCATTTCAGGCGCAGGGGTATGCGTGATGAATGCGCAGGGCAACTACATCCACGCTCCCGGAAAGTTTGTCGCTGTAGTCGGGGTAAACGATCTCGTAGTGGTCGAGACTGACGACGCCTTGCTGATCACAACGCGGCAGCAGGCGCAAGACGTCGGCAAAGTCGTGAAGTATCTGGACGACAACAAGCTCCACAAACTGGTGTAGAAGAAAGTAGCTAGTGTCCAGTAGTTTCCAGTGGTCTGTGGCCGGTAACACCTAAGAATCTGGCGACGCACTCTTTTGCTGACCACTGGCCACTGATCACTGCCCACTGCATTCCAATGTCGCAAGCAATCAAGTTCGGCACCGACGGCTGGCGCGGCATCATCGCCGACGACTTCACCTTCGACAACGTGCGCCGCGTGGCCGGCGCGATGGCATCGTATGTTTTGAAATACGAAGAGCCGCAGCGCGGTATTTTCG
>JBAVAV010000452.1:0-2036 GCA_049585895.1 Candidatus Sulfotelmatobacter sp.
AAAATAGAAGCCAGCTAAGAGCCCAGCTAAACTGCGCAGGTACATCTGCCTCTCTTCTGATAAAGCCAGCAAAACCCAAATATGTAAACATTAGCGCTAGTCCAAAGCCGCCAACAACGGTTAGTACCAAATGAACTACTCCAAGTGTCTTATTAAGACGCTTCTTCGTAATATCCGGTATAATAGAATAAATTAATCCCAAAGCAAAGAGCATACTACCGGTTAGTATTACTAGATGGATATGTCCGACTACATTTAACGTGTTATGTAAGTATACGTCTGTTCCCCACAATCCTTCCTGGGCACCATTAAATCCACCATATGCCCAGCCTGCAATACCAGCCAAGAAAAACATTGAAGAAATGTTCCATTTTATTCGTGAACGGAAAATATACATCATAACAGTCATAATTGTGAGCCCTGACGGAAAAATAATACCAAAACTTGCAGTCTGCGAAAGTATCTGAAACCAGACTGGATTTGGCATGTCTAGAAAGCTATGATGTTGAAAGACTAACATCGTAAAAATGAAGTAAAATGGCCACGACCTATATGCCCACTTATCATAAGGAACCGTTTTCTTGGTGTATCTTGGTATATAATAATAGACTGCTCCAAGGAATGAGAATAACGTGAAGTATACAATAGGGTGTCCAAAGAACCAAAATGCATCTTTTGTTAGCAACCAGTTTGGCTGAAAATTAGGATTCATCAAATATGAAAAGCCAGTTGCTAATTGTGTGTAGAGGCCGGTATTGCCAATGAGCTGTACAAACGCATTTACAAATACCCCAATTACGACTACAGAGACTGCTGGTACAAGGCGTCTTGATCTTTTTGGAAACCACGAGCTTATTCCTAAGACTGATACCCACCTTGTGGTACCTGGCATATCTTGTAGAGTCAAAAAATCAGCACGGCCTTTATCTCCTTCATCTGATTTAGAGATATGTCTATCATCATCTGCTTGCTCTGTCTTTTCCAACCCAGCTGCAATCTTGCCTGAAAAGACAGTAGCAATAATGTTGATGCAAAATAAAGTTATCCCTACAGCAATCAGAACTTGAGCGTTTAAAAACGCTACAGCAGAAAGTGTATTCCAGCCATTATTTCCTGGATGGAATATAAGAGGCATCAAATCATACCATCCAGCACCCAAAAACATCGTACCTGTCACAATTACAAGTATCACTCCAGCATTCAATGAGGAAAAAGACCAAATAGCCAATTTCATGCTAAATAGTGGTTTCTTTCCAAATTTGCTTATCAAATAATAGCTTATTCCTATTGTAAGCATAGACGCAAATCCAAAGAACATTACTTGACCATGTACTGTCAAAGCAGCATAGAAAAGGCCAAAAGTTTCCTTCTGGTTTCCACCTATTAACATTATCTTTGACTGTATAACGCGCATGACAATTGCCATGGAACCTGCAATTAGAAAATAAATAATGGATGCAACAATAAACATTAGAGTTAAGTCGGAAAGATCCTTTGTGATTTCATACTCTGGTGCTGGACCATGTTCTTTGTCATAATCCGCATGTTGCAACCTTAAGATACGCTCCTATTCATTTTGTTTTTTGTATCACCATCATCATCATTATTCTTTAAGCCGACACTACGGTGACTAACGAAGTCATATATGGGTGGTTCCAGCCACAATACTCCAGACACCTTATGGCGTAAGTACCTGGTTTGTTGAATGTATAATAAAAGATGTTATCGAATCCCGGAATAACTTGCATCTGCATTAATGGTGAGTCCATGCTGTTTGAGCTAGATAGAATGGCAAATCCATGATTTACATCAATAGAATGGGCAACAAATTTCACTACCTCACCAACCTTGATCTTAACCTCGCCGCTAGCAGCACTAGTCCCCGTAGCTCCTCCTGTAACAGATGAAGAAACACTGGCAGATACATTTGTACTAGTTTTCTTCATATTTGCTTGACTTTGACCACTATAATATCCTCCATCCTGAAGTAACCAAAACCACTGGCCACCGGTTACCTTTACTATATGCACTTTTCC
>JBAVAV010000453.1:0-6617 GCA_049585895.1 Candidatus Sulfotelmatobacter sp.
CCCTACGCCCTCATGACTACCGCACCCGCAAGGTCATCGTATCGACCGGATATTACGATCTCGCCAATCAGTTGTGCATTCCCGGCGAAGATCTCCCCAAGGTCTCGCACTACTATGACGAGCCGCATCCCTACTATGACACCGATGTGCTGGTAATTGGCGGCAAGAATTCTGCCGCCATCGCGGCCCTCGATCTCTGGCGCCACGGAGCCCGCGTCACGCTGGTGTACCGCGGCGCGCAGCTGCATCATCACGTCAAGTACTGGATCAGGCCGGACCTCGAAAACCGCATCAAGAATGGAGACATCGAGGCCTACTTCAACAGCAGCGTGCAGGAAATCGGCATCGACCATGTGGTGGTGAACACCCCGCGTGAGCCTGTCCGCCTGAAAAATGATTTCGTGCTTGCGCTCATCGGCTACCATCCCGACTACGATTTTCTACGCAGCATGGGTATCGAGCTTTCCTCCGAGCAATGCCGGCCGGTTTGCGATCCGGTCACGCTCGAGAGCAACGTGGCGGGAATTTATGTGGCGGGGGTGATCGTCGCCGGTTCCCGCACCAACGAAATCTTCATCGAGAACGGCCGCTTCCATGGCAAACAGATCGCCGAAGACCTGGAGAGAAAACTGCGCCTGGCTTCTTAACGCGTTTGAGCTGTAGAGACGTAGCTTGCTGTGATCTTTCAGGACGTCGTACCCTTTTCGGCGTCTCACAAAACCCGTCGCAGCAGGAGCGGTGCGAAAGTGCAAATCGGCTGTAACGATTTGCAAGGCGCGGACTTATCGCGCCGCCTTTTGCACGGCTCGGTGCCAGAACTGGGTCCGGTCGGTCCAGTTTCGATGGGTACAACGTCTTGATAATCTCAGCTTGCCACGTCTTCCGCCGCAAGCAATCCAGGTCTCTACGGAGCCGCCACTACTGGAGCAGATACTGCTTCACAAACATGACCGTGGCATAGAACTGGAAGTCAAGGTTTTTCTTCTTGCCGAATCCGTGACCCTCATCCTTTCCCAGCAGCCACCAGACCGGCGTTCCATTCTGCCGCACCACCTGCACCATCTGCGATGATTCGCTGGCCGGAACCCGCGGATCGTTCTGCCCGGCGATCACGAACAGCGGCTTTGTGATGTTCTTGGCTTTGTTGGCAGGAGCGATCCCCTCCAGAAACTCGCGCATCTTCGGGTCGCGTTCGTCGCCGTATTCCACGCGGCGCAAATCTTTGCGGTATCCCGACGTATGCTCGAGGAAGGTCACCAGATTCGACGGTCCCACCACATCGACCGAGCAGCAGATGCGGTCGTTGTAGTTGGTAGCCACCGCCAGCGTCATGAATCCGCCGTAACTGCCACCGGTGATCATGACTTTGCTAGCATCGAGATCGGGCTGAGTCTGAATCCAGTCCAGCAGGGAATTGATGTCTTTGTACGATCCCTCGCGCAGAAAACCGTTGTCGAGCGAGAGAAATGTCTTGCCATATCCCGTAGAACCGCGCACGTTGGGGTAGATCATGGCGATGCCGAGTTCGTTGAGGTAATAGTTGTCACGGCCGAGGAAATCAGGACGAACTTGCCCCTCCGGCCCGCCGTGAATGGCGATGATCACCGGCCGTTTGCCCGCGAACTTTGCCGGTGGCTTGTAGAGAAAGCCGGAGATGGATCGCTCATCCCACGACTTCCAGTGAATCAGCTGCGGCTGCGAAAATCGCGAGGTGTTCAGGCCGCCGGTCTCGCTGAAGGTCCAGCGCTCGACCTTGCCAGACGCCATGTCCACCGAATACACATCATTAGGCTGGTTTGCCGTGCTCAGGCTCAGCGCGATTTCACGGCTGTTATCCCTCCAGGTGATTCCACCCAAGACGCCCACTGGCAACTTGGGAACCGGAACTTCTTTCGCCGACTTGGTCTCGAGAACATGCAGCGTACTGATTCCGTCTTCATTTGCTTCAAACGCAATCCAGCGTCCGTCTTTCGAGAGATCGAACCCATCCACATCCCACTTGAGTTCGGGAGTTAACACTTTAGTTTTCCGGGTGGCCATATCCAGGTAAACCAACCGCTGGAATTCCGAGTCCTGATCGCTGGTCAGGTAAACGCCCTTGCTGTCCTTGGCAAATCGAGCATTGCCGTAAGCCACTGTTTCCGTAGCCTTCGGAGTCAGCAATTCTTTCTTGCCCGAGGCGACATCAATCAGCCATATATAGCGCTCCGCGGCTGAGATTCCATTGGTGGCGAGCAATTGCTTGCCATCCGGCGACCAGTCGGAGACGCGCCAACCGCCGCCTTCCAACGGCGCTACCATGCGCGCACTGCCGGGTTCGGCGGCGTTTACCACCCAGATATCGACGTCGTTGCCGTCGCGCCGCGTCGAACCATACGCGATGCGGTCTCCTTGATACGACCAGCGCGGGTCCGTGTTGCGTGACTTTCCGTCAGTGAGCAGCGTTATGTCGCCGGTGGCCAAGTCGTAGCGGTAAATCTGGTAGAACTCGCCCCCGCCCACGTCTTTGACGAACAGAAACGATTCGCCTTTCACGGGCTCGTAAGCAGCGCCGGCGATACGATCGGGGAAGAACGTGAGCTGGGTGCGCGCGCCTCCTGGAAACTTTACCTCGTGTACCTGGGAGGTGTCCCCGAAGCGGGTTTCAATCAGCATCTCGCGGTGCGTGGGATGCCAGCTCGCGAAGCCGGCGCTGCGGAATTCGCTGTAACGCCCCACCGTTTCCGCCAGGGAGGTAGGGATTTTCGGAATCCCTTCAGCCACCAGGTTCTCGTTGGGAGCGACTTCATCACTTTGCGCGAATACGAGCGTAACCAGGAAAATTACCGCGAATCCATGCAAAGACCGTTTCAAGAGCCGCTTCATCGATCAACTCCTCTGTCTCTGGGACGAATGTGGACGGTTTCGGTTAGCGAAATGGCAGGGTGCAATCTTAGGCTGGCGATGAAACCCGAGTCAACGGGAGAAAAACTTTCAAGCTTCGACTCAACGCTGAAGCCCGAGGCCTGAGGCCCGAAGCCCGATCTTTGTTACCCTAGCCATTCGCATGGAACCGCAACCGGAGCGCGCGATACCAACCATTTCGCTGGCCTCCTATGTGCGGTTGCTTCGCAGCAACCGCAATTTCCGGCGCCTGTGGATGGCGCAGATCGTCAGCGAAATCGGCGACTGGTTCTACACGCTGTCGATTTACACCCTGCTGTTGCAGTTGACCGGGCGCGCCAGCTCAGTCGCGCTGGCGCTGGTCTTGCAGGTCCTGCCGCAAACCTTTGTTGGTCCTATCGCTGGGGTGGTCAACGACCGCATCCGGCGCAAGCTGGTCATGATCGCAGCCGATGTAGTCCGAGTCGTCATCGTGCTGGCAATGCTGCTGGTTCGATCGCAATCGACGGTGTGGCTGGTGTATCCATTATTGCTGGCCGAAACCGTCATGGCGGCGTTCTTCGAGCCGGCTCGCAGCTCGGTGATTCCCAACATTGCCGCTCGCGGAGAAGTTCTCACGGCCAACACGCTGTCTTCCGCTACCTGGTCGGTGAACTTGCTGATTGGGGCTTCGGTGGGCGGAGTGGTCGCGGCTGTCTTCGGCCGCGACGTGGTCTTCATCCTCAACGCGCTGTCTTTTCTCGCCTCCGCGATCTTCATCGGCGGAATGCATTTCGTCGAACCGCACGCGGAATCCGCCACGCCGCTGCGCCCGCGCGATCTCTTCGATTACTCGCCCGTGGTGGAAGGCATCCGCTACATCCGCAGTCATCGCGCCCTTCTGCCCACCGTGTTCGCCAAGGCCGGCGAACTTATGATCGGTCCAAGCTGGGTGATCTTCACCGTGATGGGCGAGCGCGAATTTGCGCCGCACTGGCGGCACATTGATCCCGCGCGAGGAGCGATGCTGGGCATGAGCATCCTCCTCGGGGGCCGCGGGCTGGGCGCGCTGTTTGGTCCGGTCGTCTCTGCGCGCTGGGCGGGCCGTAGCAATCCCCGGCTGCGCCTCGGCATTCTGTTGGGCTACCTGCTGATCGGCGTCGGCTACGGTATTCTCGGCTTCACTCCCAACGTTTGGATGGCCAGCGCTTGTGCCATGCTCGCGCACGCCGGAGGATCAACCGTGTGGGTGTTCTCGACGACCCTACTGCAACTCAATACCGAAGACCGTTTTCGCGGGCGAGTCTTTTCCGCCGATCTTGGATTTTCCATGCTCAGCATCGCCACTGGCGCGTGGCTCTGCGGCCGCTTTATGGACTGGGGGATCGCAGCGCGGACCGTCGCTACTTTCACCGGGCTGATTATGCTTGTGCCAGCGGCGCTGTGGGCGTGGTCGATGCGGAAGAACAACTAAGAGCGGCGTCCGGCTTCCGGCATCCGGAAGCCAACGCCGGATGGCGCTTCCATCCCGGTAATCAACGTCGGACTTCGGGCCCGGACGCCGGGAGCCGCCTTACTCTCCGTGAGCGCGGTCAATCTTGGCGGCCATGATGAAGTCGCTTTCGGTGAGGCCGTCGATTTTGTGCGTCCACAGCGTGATCCCGGCTTTGCCCCAGGCCAGCAGAATGTCGGGATGATGTCCCTGCTCCTCGGCCAGCGCGCCCACGCGATTGACGAACTCCAGCGCCTTGGCGAAGTCCGGAAACTTGTACTCGCGCGTGATGTGATGCTGATTCGTCACCGTCCAATTGGGGACGGACTTATGCAGCGCCTCGAGTTCTTTGCCCTTGAGTGCCGGCACGCCGCCGCGGCAGGGGACGCATTTCTTGTCGGCTAGTTGTTCGGTCATGAGGTCGGTCGTCGGTCGTTCGGTCGTTGGCCTTGGGCCTAACGGAGCAACTAATTTTGAGGTATCTTTGCCAGAATCGCACTAAGTTAACTTTTAAGGAGCCCTAGTCCCTTGTTTCGCGAGGTGTCCTGCCTGCGCTGGGGCAATGATGCGACAAACGGAGAGGTAGGCGCAAGGTCAGATGTTACAGGGGCTGTGGATGCTTGCGGGTGGAGTCGGCGCGAGACGCAGGGCACCCGGCATGCGTGGAGATGGAAAGACGCGGGCAGGAGTGCCCGCGCCACACGAGCTGAACCGAAACCAGTCCCCAGGGGCTGAAGCCGTGCCCTTCCCGTACCTGATCCCGTTCACCATGTGCCACTCATCGAACGATCGGCCCGCCTCAGGTCCGGAGATTCGCGACTGTTGTACAATTCGCCCGCAGTTAGAAGTCCAATAGCGGCAACACAAATTTGCGGAGGAAGCATGAAAAAATCACTGGTGATGGTGGGAGTGGCGGCGGCGTTGATGTTCGCGTGGTCCCTGGGGCGTGTGCAGGGACAGCAAGATCAGTCGAAGGCGATCTTCGCCTCGGCCGATAAGGCGAATTTCAATGAGACGAACAAGGGAGTCTCCATGGCGGCTATCTGGGGAGACGCCAATACGGGCGCTCACGGTACCTTCACGAAGTTCGATCCGGGCTACGACGCCGGCATGCACACCCACACGAACGACGTTTGGATCGTGGTGGTGAAGGGCGCCTACCTGTACAAGGATGACGCCGGCGCGAAGCGCGTGGGGCCGGGCAGTTTCCTGCGCGTTCCGGGAGGACACAAGCACTGGAGCGGCGGAGACAAGAAGGACGGCGCGGTGTTCTATGAAGAGTCATCGGGGAAGTTTGATTTCCTGCCGGCCAAGTAGAAAGGCCTCGGCTGCTCTCCGGCTTTGGCAAACCGAAGAGGTTACGAAACCTGGGTTGTGTTTTTGCCGTGCTGCTGCAAGCGTTCGTGGTTCCCACTTCTCGCCAAGACGGCGAGAAGTGGGGCACCCCGCATCCAGTCGCTGACCTGGGTGGGATTCTGACTATCTCGCCCGGAGATGAGTCTCCCACTCGGAGCAGACTGATCCCGACAAATAATCTTATGTCCTACTATGCTATAATGTAAGACATGAGCGATATAAGTGCGACGGTAACCTCCAAGGGCCAACTGGTAGTTCCGGCTTACCTACGCCGCAAACACGGAATTGAGACTGGTACGCGAATCAAGTTTCTTGAAGATCAGTTTGGCCGGATCGTTCTCCAGCCTATTACGGAGGAATATGTTGACCGCGTTATGGGCTGCCTGGCTTCCGGGCCGAACCTCGTGGCGAAGTGGAAAAAAGAACATCGCCACGAAGGGAATAAGAAAAGGTGAAGCCCTACGTACTGGATGCGAGCGCTTTGCTGGTCTTCGTGCAGAAAACTGCAGGGGCCCAAAAGGTGAGTGAGCTGTTCAAGAACGGCGTCCGCGGTAGCATCGAGATTTTCATGTCGGCGGTAAACTACGGGGAAGTTTACGGCCTTATTCTGCGCGAGTACGGGTTAGAGCGGGCGGTGGCGACGATGAGCGCTCTGCAACCGTTGCCACTTTGCATCATGGATGCGACGATTGAGAGGACTCTCCGCGCCGCCGACGTGAAGTCGAAATACAAGCTCTACTATGTTGACAGCTTCGCCGCAGCTCTGGCGATCGAGTGCCAGGCCAAACTGGTGACCAGCGATTCCGACTTTCGCAGGCTTGGCCACAGCTTTCCGATTGCGTGGCTGTAGCCCAAAAAGTCAGGTGGTGTCCTAAATTCATTCACCACGTAGGACACGGAGTCCCGC
>JBAVAV010000454.1:0-11064 GCA_049585895.1 Candidatus Sulfotelmatobacter sp.
CCGCGGATGTGTCGCGGGAGAGTCCGCGCCGGGCTTATGAGCGCGCGTTACGCGACATTGACCTGCTGGAACAAAAACTGGCGGCAGGTTTGCGCCCAGTGCTCTGGCGAAAATCAAAATCGCGCAAGGCTGGCACGCTCAGGATACATGCCGGCACCAGCCGCGCGAAGTTTCTGCGTAGCGTGGAGCGCTGCAAGGAATACATTGCCGCGGGCGACATCTTTCAAGTCGTACTTTCGCAGCGTCTGGATTTTGTCCCCGGCGTTGCTCCGTTCGATCTGTACCGCGCACTGCGGCAGGTGAACCCTTCGCCCTATCTCTATTTCCTGCGCATGGGAGAAACGCAGATCCTCGGGTCATCGCCCGAGATGCTGGTACGCGTCACCGGGCGCAAGCTGGAATACCGTCCGATTGCCGGAACGCATCCGCGCGGGCGCGACGAGGCCGAAGACATGCGGCTGGAAGAACAGATGCGTAACGACGAAAAAGAACGCGCCGAGCACGTAATGCTGGTGGACCTCGGACGCAACGATCTGGGACGCGTCAGCGAATACGGCTCGGTAAAGGTGAAAGATCTGATGTACGTGGAGCGCTACTCTCATGTGATGCACCTGGTTTCAGCGCTGGAGGGGAAGTTGCGCGGGGATCTGGATGCGTTGGACGCTTTCGCCGCGTGCTTCCCGGCGGGCACGCTGAGCGGCGCGCCCAAAGTGCGCGCCATGCAGATCATCGAAGAGCTGGAACCGGTGCGCCGTGGTATCTATGGCGGGTCAGTGCTCTATGCGGACTTTGCAGGGAATCTCGATTCCTGCATCGGCATTCGAACCATGCTCATGCAGGGGAAGCATGCATATCTGCAAGCGGGGGCTGGAATCGTAGCCGATTCCGATCCGGCAAAGGAATTTCAAGAAAGCATGAACAAGGTGCAGGCCTTGCTGCGGGCAATGGAAATGGCGAAGGCGGCTAGTTGATAGTCGGCTGCCTGGATGGAAACGTTCGGTTCAATCCTTAACTTAAGGTCCACCGCGTCGCCTGTCCCCCGATGCAATCACGAACTAAGATCGAACAGCGCACTCGCGCCGGCTCCGCGGCTGCTGCTCTACCCTTGTCCACTCTGCTCTCCCATGTGCTGGTTGCATTCACCATCGAATTCGACAACGAGGCCGAGCGGCAGATGCAGCATCGGACCACGAAACACGGCTCTACAGCCGGCTCGCTTCACGCTCCGTGGCTGGTTTCACTGGTAATGTGGTCGAACTGCATGCAGTTCGTCAGCAACGAGGGGGTGACCGTCGGCGAGCTTGAAGACCTCGCGCGAACCAAGACGAACTTGAACGGCATGGAGAGATGGGGGTACATCGTGGTCAAACCGGACCCGGCCGACAACCGGCGAAAGCCGCCCCGCTCCGAATGGGTAATACGCGCTACTCCTGCAGGTCGAAGGGCTCAGGAAGTATGGCGGCCGCTTTTCGGCGTCATCGAGAAGCGCTGGCAATCGCGCTTCGGCAAGGACGAGATTGGTCGGCTTAGGGAATCGCTGAAGGCATTAATCTGCGAGATTGACGCCGGTCTTCCCGACTGTCTTCCAATCCTGGAGTATGGGTTGTTCAGCAGAGGGCCCGATCACGAGCGGCGGTCGCCAATGAGACGGAAAGATAGCACCGATTCCCGTCTCCCTCTCTCGGCGATGCTCTCCCGTGTGCTACTGGCGTTCGCCATCGAGTTCGAGCGCGAGTCGGACGTGTCGCTCGCAATCAGCGCCAACCTCCTCCGCGTCCTCGAGGAGAAAGGGGTGCGGCTGCGAGATCTTCCTCTCCTGACCGGCGTGTCGAAGGAGGCGATCAGCATGGCGATGGGCATTCTGCTGAAACGACACATCGCCGTGGTCGAGCCCGACCAGTCCGGTAGGCGGGTGAAGGTCGCTCGCCTTACCCCGAAAGGTCGAGAGGCTCAGGACGCGTATCGTCTGCTGGTCGGGGTCATCGAAGATCGCTGGCGGGCGCGCTTTGGCAAGGACGCCATCCGCAACCTTCGGGACTCGCTGGGGCGGTTGGTCGGTGAGCCCACTGCTGAGCATTCGCCTCTCTTCCGCGCGTTGGAGCCGCAGCCGGACGGTTGGCGGGCGTCGATCCCCAGGCCCAGCACTCTGCCGCACTATCCCATGGTGTTGCACCGCGGCGGGTATCCTGACGGCAGTTGACGACCCGAAACCGAACGCATAACCTCGGGTGCGTAACCAGAACGGAGACGCCGTACTAATTGACGCCGATTCTCAGGAAGTTCTCCACCAGCTTCTTTCCGGCGTTCGTCAGTACGCTCTCGGGATGGAATTGCACGCCCTCGACGGGGAACGCTCTGTGGCGCAGGCCCATGATCGTGCGGGTTCCATCTGTTTCTGTTGTCCAGGCGCTGACCTCTAATTGTGCCGGCAGATCTTTCTCCTCCACGATCAAAGAGTGGTAACGGGTTGCGGTCAGGGGCATGGGAAGGCCCTGGAAAATAGTCTTGTTATCGTGCACCACGCTGCTGGTCTTGCCGTGCATCAGGAAGGGAGCGCGAATGACTTTACCGCCGAAGGCTGAGCCAATTGCCTGGTGTCCAAGGCAGACCCCGAGCACGGGCACCTTGCCCGCAAAGTGGCGGATCAACTCGATGCTGATGCCCGCATCTTCGGGCGTGCACGGGCCGGGGGAGATCACGATCCGCTCCGGACGCATTTTTTCTATTTCTGCTACGGATAACTGGTCATTGCGGCGCACCTCAACGTGAGCGCCAAGTTCCCCGAGATACTGAACCAGGTTGTAGGTAAACGAATCGTAGTTGTCGAGAACAAAGACCACAGAATCTTCCCAGCTCTCAGGTTAACCCGGTGGCTTCGCTGCCGTCGAGGCGTCCCACAAAGCCCTGAAAAGGCGCAAATCTCACCCTCTTAATTCCCGAAACGGGAAAACCTACCGAAATGGGCTACGCCACTCCCCCAAGGGTGGTATTGACGCCGGGCACCTGTAACCGTCATTCTTTACTGTGAGTTAGAAGCCCATTCTAGCGTGTGTGGAGAAATGCATGGCAGAAGTCCAGCAAGAAAAAAGGGCGGCACGACGTTTCGCGCTCCGCATCCCGGTTACCGTTTCTCGGGGTGTGGGGTCAGGCCAGAGCGAACCGGCGCAAATCCGCGATGTCAGCGCGCGCGGAATTTCCCTTTATCTGGATTCACCCATTGAACAGGGCTCGCCTCTCGGCTTCACGCTTACGCTGCCGCCGGAGATCACGCTCACGGAAAGCATTCGCGTGCAGTGCAAAGGGCACGTGGTGCGGGTAGAGAATAACCCGTCCGACGGCAAAATGGCGGTAGCTGCTGTCATTGAAGAATACGAGTTTGTTCCGGAGTCCTGACGCCTGGTAAGAACTATCCCGTAAAGCTTTCCTGAAAACCTGGCGTAGCCGCCATATAGTTGCCAACCTGCTATAACGTGCGGCCAACAGTTCGCCCGGTACTCGCCACTTCTCGCCATTCCGCACAGATGATAATGTTTTCTTCTGTACGCCACGCTAACTTCCAGGGGGATGTTCTTGCCGCGACCCGCCGACCACTTTGCTCGCGTAGTGCTGCTGGTGGCACTGGCAACTACCGGCGGTCAGGGGCAAAGTGCAGCCACCGACGCGGCGAAGGCGGGGCCAGGCGCCAAGGAACCCAGCGTGATTACCAGCGTCCGCGTGGTACACGAGCGCGGCGCACCTGCGATCGAGATTCTTTCTACCCGCCCGGTGGTGCCCGCGATCCAGACCTTGCAGTCCCCGCCCCGGCTGGTCATCGACCTGCCCAACTCCCGCGCCCAACTGAAGTTCAAACGAATTCCGGTTCTCAAGGAACATATTCTGGCGGTCCGGGCGGAGCAATACCAGACATCTCCGCCAGTCGTGCGGGTCGTGCTCGATCTCGAGAGCCCATACAGTTGCGCCTGGGACGCCGCCGGAGACCGGCTGATGGTGCGGCTGAAGCCGGCGGAAGACGCGAACGCCAGCCAGCAGCCGCCGGATCTGCCCAAGGTCCTGGGGTTGGGAACGGTCGCCTCGCCGGCCGCAGTTCCCATAACCGGCGGCACGGGCGCGGTAGTGCTGGCGGGGAGCCGCATCGCGGCGGGCTCTTCCGTGACGGCCGGTTCCGATACTGCCATTCTCCGCCTGGCGCGCGGCGGCGAAGTGCGCGTTTGTCCCGGAACCACGCTTTCCGTAACGCCCTCCAAGAACGCTCACGACTTAATGCTGGGCATCAGCACAGGCGCGCTTGAAGCGCACTACGCACTCGCGGCTTCGGCGGATTCGGTGCTCACGCCGGATTTCCGCATCCTGTTCGCCGGGCCCGGGGAATTTCATTTCGCCATCAGCGCCGATTCGCACGGCAACACCTGCGTGCGCGCACTGATGGGCAACACTTCTTCGGCGATCGTTTCTGAGCTGATGGGAGACCGGATTTACCAGGTCAAGCCGGCCGAGCAGGCGGTGTTTCATCTTGGACAGATCGATAAGGTCGGCAGCGATGTGCCGCTGGAGTGTGGCTGCCCGCCCCCTCCCAACGTGTTACGAGCCGGCAGCCCCGCGTCGCCGACTCTGCCCGAGGCTCAACTGCCGGCAAATGCCAACCTGGCGCAAGGCGGGAAATCGGAAGTGGACGTTCCCCTTTCCGCGAACAAACCACCACAGATGCTCTCCAGCGGACCTGAAACCGCACCCATGCCACCGTCGCAGCCGACCGACGTTCACATCCAGGTCGATGCGCCGTTTGTTTTCACCGCGAAGACGAGTTCCGCGGCAACGACATCGACCGCGCCGCCGGAAATATTCAACCTGCCTGTAGTGGAACGCTCCGGGAGTCCAGTTCACCTCTACACATCGGTACAGCCGCCGCCTGCGGTCGAGAAGCCCGCTCCCGCCGCCGCGGCGAAGCATCGAACCTTACTGCGGCGGTTAAAAGGATTCTTCGCCGCCGTGTTCGGATGACCACACTCAAGCAGACCTGTCACCAGAATGCCAGCGGTGGACTCAGAACCGGGACCCTACCCCCGCTTCATCGCCCGGCGCAGCGGCTCAACCTTTTCACTTGCCGTGTCGCGCAGTTCTTCTGCCAGACCGGCGCCGCGTTCAGCAACCTCACGCACCAGGTCTTTAGCGTCGGTGGCGCGATCTTTTGCCTCTTCCGCCCAATTCTGCAGCGTTCCCCGGGCGTCTTCGTAACCCCGTTTCAGGACACGCCGGAATTGTTTGCCGGTCTTGGGAGCTAACAATAGAGCAGCTAAAGCTCCCGCTCCAATGCCGATGAGGAAGAAAGTTACCGCGGTTCCGACATTGCTCGTCTCGGAAGATTCATAACGTCCAACGCGCATGATTGATGACCTCATTTTCTGCCCCGGCTACAACCCGGGCATAATCCAGATCAGCCTGTGAATTCTGGCCATATACGATTCTAGGCTTTCGCCAGGCGCATGGCGAGTCGGAGGGCGAAAGGATCCGTGGATTTCTTCTGAAAGAGAATTCTTCGCGATGTGCGACGGCGTTGGCCCCGTCTAGCTCACTGCGGCGTCCAGAGGGCACCGTGGACGTGTCCAACCGAATCGCCATAGTACCCCGCAACTTGGCCGAAATCGTTAATGCCGGTTGCAAAGGCAAAGGTGGAGTTGGGGTACTGGAAGAGATTCAGGACGACGCTGCCCGGCCACATGAAGCCGCAGTCAGTGCCGAAGTTGCTGCAGGCCGCGGCGTAATATATCCCGGCCAGTTCGTTGTCAGCATTGATCCCTTCAACGTAAAAAAAGTGCCTGAACCGCCTCCGGGGTCGGGCGAGGTGATAGTTCCGGTCCAGGTGGGCGGCAGAGGGGGTTCTTCAAAGGTGCTACAGCCTCCTCCCGCATAGTTAGTAGCGGGCGATTGTGGCGTCGCCGTTGATGCCAATTCCGTATTGAAGCCCGCCATTGCAAACGGAGGCAGCGGCCCGGGCCGGCCGGATAGAACTTACCGCCGTAATACAGGAACCCTTGAGGTAGACCGTCGTCGCCTCCGCCATAGCCCACGCCCTGGCCAGCGTCATTTATCCCTGTGAGATGCGTGTCACCCACATGACCCGGGTAGCTAATCTTGACGGCGCTGCTGCCGGGATTCAGCAAGAAGCCGTAAAGTAGGTCCCCGGATCTTGGGGGTGAGTGACACCGCGTCCCGACGCCAACGCGAAGCTGGAACCTATAATCCGGGAACTGAGAACTGAGAACTGAATTTCACTTTGACCGCAAGATACGGATAGTCCGCTTCCCTGATTCAGCCATATCCTTTCTTTGCTATGACCACCGATGCGATACTCGAAATGAACTCAGAGAGCGAAATGCCTGCTCTGCCAATCAACGCTGCGAATCCTAGGGCTTCGACCCAGCGCGACGCTCTGCGGAACGACGATCGCGAAAGCGAGTCCCAGCGCTGGCACGCTGTCACCACGCGCGATAGAGCTCACGACGGTGATTTCGTTTTCGCCGTGGCTACGACTGGGGTTTATTGCCGGCCTTCGTGTCCGGCAAGACGCCCGCGCCGCGAGAATGTGAGGTTCTTCCTCCGCCCGGAGCAGGCCGAGCGCGCCGGCTTCCGAGCCTGCCTGCGCTGCCGGCCGAAGTCGTTGAGCGGCAATCCGCAGTTCGACGCCGTGAAAGAGATTTGCCGCTACATCGAACAGCATCTCGACGAACCCGTCACACTAGAGCGCCTGGGGAGAGTTTTCCGGCAGAGCCCGTTTTATCTGCAGCGCCGCTTCAAGGCCGTGCTTGGGATCACGCCGCGCGCCTACGCCGATTCCTGCCGCTTGCGCCAGCTCAAACGCAGCCTGCAAGCCGGCGACAACGTCACTCGCGCCATGTACGATGCGGGTTACGGATCAAGCAGCCGCCTCTACGAGCGCACCGCCTCGCAACTGGGCATGACGCCGGATAAATACCGCCGGGGCGCGATCGCCGCCTCCATTCGCTATGCCTGCGCCGATTCGCCTCTCGGCCGCATGCTGATCGCAGCCACCGAACGCGGCGTCTGCGCCATTCAATTTGCCGCCACCGATGACGAATTGCTGGAAGGCCTCAAGCGCGAATTCCCTTTTGCCGTGCGCAAGCTCGACGACGGCGGACTGAAATCGTACGTTGCGACGCTACTCGAAAAGATGACGGGCAAAATGCCCAGGCGGGAATCTGCCGCTGCTTTGCCGCTCGACATCCGTGCAACGGCATTTCAGCGGCGCGTATGGGCCTATCTGCAGTCGATTCCCTCCGGCGCGACGCGCTCCTATAGCCAGGTTGCGAAAGCGATTCGCCAACCCAGCGCCGCCCGTGCTGTGGCCCGGGCCTGCGCAACCAATCCCGTGGCGGTAGCAATTCCCTGTCATCGCGTGGTCCGCGAAGACGGCAGCATCAGCGGCTACCGCTGGGGAGTGGAGAGGAAGAGGACCCTGTTGGAGATAGAGAAGAATCGTGCCGAGTCCGAGGCAATGTAGGCCACAATGGCTTCAACGTCTGCTGAAGCGTGGAAACCGGACCACTCGGTGAGCCATACGCTAACCGCGAATGGCTGCAAGTTCCTTTTGTCTGGGGCGACCGCCTTTCAAACCATTCTCACGGGCTGCCCTTTTCTTGGCTGGGCTTTTCGCGGAGCCTCCGCTGCGGCCTATCTTCGCCATCCAGCTTTTGGTGCCGTAAATGCGCCGCAGCAGGCTGGGAACATAATGGTCGAGGTTGAGAGCCGGCCAGTGAATGCCGGTTCCATTGCCAAGAATTTCTACCCGCGCAATCTGCTCTTTCGTGGCGGATTGCAGGCCTTGCAGGTCTTCGCGCGGAATTACGTGCCGACGGCCATCGTTCAACTTAAGAATGAGCAGGTTCAGCCCTGGTCCAGGCCTATATTCCACCTCGGTCACGCGCGGTTCGCCTTGCAGGTTCTTCGCGTGCTCGATTGCGCGATCAATCTCGGCGTCGGTACTGACGACCTTATGCCGAACGATCTGGTGTCGGGCGATCTTATGCCTTGCCATGTATTTCCTCCCACAACCGTGCGAGCTCCCTGAAGCGCAGGGCCGCTATGTTCAAAATTTCCTCACGTCAGAGCGCCTGGCATTCGAGGGCCGGATGGCATCGTTCCGTTGCGATATTGTGACGGTCCCATCCAACCGAAGATCAACAATCACTCTGTTTCACTGGCAAAACCGTGAACATGACGCGGCGAATGATCGTTGGAATAGGCGACAAAAAGAACGCCGTCAAAGTTAACGGACCCACACAACCATAATAACCCAAGCGTCGCTTGGGTTAGGACATTATTTTTTCGGCTAGTTTTGACGCCATCACCCGGCGGATCTTGCGCGGGACACTACCGCCCAGTTCACGAACGCCAGTGCAATCGTCGCCAGCACGATCAGCGACTGGCCGAAGTCCACGCGCGTGACGAGAATGATGCACATGACGATGCCGAAGCCGGCGAAAAGATTTCCCGCGGGCAGCTGGAACAATGCCGCTCCCGGCTGCTTGCGCCGTAGTACGGGCAAGGCGGCGCAGCCTACACCGTAATAGAGCAGCCGGGCCACAGTGGAGAGCGTCACGTTCCACTTGAACTGCCCGCTCAAGGCAAAAGCCCAGACCATTGCTGCAAACACGAGGATGGAAACGTAGGGCGTGTGAAAGCGGCGATGCACCGCGGCAAAGATTCGCGGGAAGTCACCCTGCTCGGCCAATGCGAAGGTAACCCGCGGCATGGCCAGAATCTTGGCGCTGAGATATCCGTAGAAAGCGATCAGTGCGCCCATCGCAACCAGGCCCGCTCCGATCGGGCCAAGCGCAACTCGCGCCACGTCCGCCAGTGGACGCTCGCTGTGGGCGGCATTGGGCAACACTCCCACCACCACCCACTGGATGAGCACGTAGATCACGATGCAGACCACCAGCGCGGTGAACAGCGCGAAGGGAGCGTCGCGGCGGGGATTCTTAGCCTCGCTCATGGGCGCGAGCGCGGTCTCGAAACCGCCGTAGGCAAACACCATTAGCAACACCGCCTTCAGCCATTCGCCGGCGCTGGGGGTCGCCGACGGCACGGCCGAGACTGGCGCGTGGTGAGCGGACAGCACGACCAGGCCAAGAATGATCACGGCGAACAGCGGCACCAACTTTGCCGCCGTGAACAGATTGCTGACCTGCGTGCCGGCGCGTACTCCGCGAACATTGATGAAAGCCAGAAAGCCGACAAGAACTGTGATGATGAGCGCCCGGGGCAGCGGATCCCTAGCCCGCGGCCAGAACTCGGCCAGATAAATCACGAACAGGTTGGCGTTCGCGGCCGGCGCGGCCACCTGCCCGAGCCAGAGCATCCACGCAGTTTGAATGCCCATCATGCGCCCGAAGGCGGCGCGAGCGTAGAGATAGGGTCCGCCTGCTTCCTGAAATCGCGAGGCCACCTCGGCAAAGCAGCCGAAGATTGCACTCATGCCGGCTCCGGCCAACAGCACAGCCCAGGGACTGAACTTGCCCACATAAGCGGCGATGGTGGAAGGCAGGCCGAAGACTCCGCTGCCGAGGATGGAGTTCACCACCAGCGCGGTCAGGCTCCAGCGTCCGATGGCGCGGATGAGTTGGTTGCCCGGCGCGCTGGCCGATGCGGTCATCGCGCGTTTGTATCACAAACCGACGATGCCGGGCATACATGCATTGGTTCTACAATGCGGAGATCCGAAGTGGTTCTTCTGACGTAACTCTTTGTGACGGGATAGCAAGGCCTGGGGAGGTGTTGATGAATCCAGAACGTCGTTGTGTCTTTATTGCGGGCGGTACGGGTTACATGGGGCAAAGGCTAATCCCGCGATTGCTGGAACGAGGGCACACGGTGCGGGCGCTGGTACGTGCGGGATCAGAGAAGAAGCTGCCGCGAGGCTGCACGGCGGTTTTGGCTAACGCTCTCGATGGAGCAAGTTACCAGCAGCAGATTGCACCGGCTGACACGTTCGTGCAATTGGTGGGCGTGGCGCATCCCAGTCCGGCCAAGGCGGAGGAGTTTCGCAAAGTGGATCTGGCCGCTGGCCTGGGAGCGGTCTCCGCGGCGAAGGCAGCGGGCATTCGGCACTTCGTTTATCTGAGCGTGGCGCATCCCGCGCCCATGATGCAGGCCTACATCGATGTGCGGAAGGAGTGCGAACAAGCCCTCCATGCGGCCGGATTGAATGCGACCATTCTGCGGCCGTGGTATGTGCTGGGTCCGGGCCATTGGTGGCCCTATCTGCTCGCTCCCATGTATGCACTCGCTGAAATTTTGCCGCAGACGCGCGAAGGCGCGCGGCGGTTGGGCCTGGTAACTTTGGAGCAAATGACATCTGCACTGTTGAATGCAGTAGAGAATCCAGCATCCGGAACGCACCTTGTGGGAGTACCGGAAATCCGCCAGTCGAAGGCGTGAAAAGCCGCGCCAATCGCCGGGTTTAGCGTGATCACGCCTCTTCGTTGGGCCACCAGACCAAAGTAATCGCTGAATTACCAAAGCGCATATATCGTGGGACATCTACTCGCTGCCCCCTGCCGATGAGATGTTGAGACACCAGCAATCCCAATGGGAAAAGACGCGGACATGGATGACCTTCATTTGCGGATCGCCCGGGTTACCGAGGACTTGCGCGTCATTCAGCGGGAGCTCAACTGCGCTGCCATGCAGGCGCCTAGCGATCCGGAATTAATGGAAGCGTTAAACGCGCTTCCCGAGACTGAAGCCCTGCAGGTGTTGCGCTCGTCGCTCGACCAGATGCGCCACTTCCTGTGGTTCTACGCCCAGGTCATGAGCAACGAACCAGAACTGGGTGACAAGCTGCGCCAGGCGGCTCCGGCGAAGATGGCTGGCGATGTCAAGACGGTGGAAACAGCTTTCCTGGACCAGCTCACGCGGGCCGATGAGGCCGTGCTGCTGCGCTACCTCGCCGAAGCCAAAGAGCGCAAGCCGAACTAAATCCAATTTGCCACGGATTTACACGGATTCGCGCGGATCAAAGCTAAAACATCTCACCACGGAGAACAC
>JBAVAV010000455.1:0-4356 GCA_049585895.1 Candidatus Sulfotelmatobacter sp.
GATATATTCTTGGCCTCCCGGTTGCCGCCTACCTGACGTGGCAAGGTCGAATGCTGGAGAACAACGGTATCGTGCCGAAGTTTTCTATTGAACTCTCGCGAGAAGCTTTGAAGGAAGGAAGAGATACCCAACTCGGAATCGCAGTTGAGGTGGCGAAAACTCTATGATCGCTTCCGCCATTGGCCCCACGAGCTCGAGGGCAGTCAAGAAATCCGTTACGCGAGGGTTTTGAGGGAGAGGAACAAATGTTCGCCCGATTAATCGCCAACTGGGTCTACGGGGGGTTCCTGGCCGGTTTATTGTTGCTTCTACTGACTCCTGTCCTCGTGCACTCTTGGCCTGTTTCGCTCGTGACTACATTTCTCTGCCTGCCGGTTTACATGGTCCACCAATACGAGGAACACGACAACGATCGGTTCAGACTGTTCGTCAATCAGAAGATCGGGAAACGAAGAGTAGGACTCTCACCGTTGGCTGTCTTCGTCATTAACGTGCCCGGAGTGTGGGGCGTCATCGGGATCTCTCTGGCGCTGGCAGCGACGGTGAGCGCTGGGTTCGGACTGGTCGCACTCTATCTAGTTCTCCTGAATGGCACCATTCACGTCGTCCAGGCGGTCATTTCTCGAGGCTACAACCCAGGACTGGGAACCGCGATCGTCTTGTTTCTTCCACTAGGCGGATACGGTATCGCCGCCATTCAGCAGGCTGGCGGCGGGACTTTCTTGATGCATATGACCGGCGCGGGAGCAGCTATTGCCATTCACGTCTTAATTATCGTCCACACGACGCGCCAACGACCTGGGCTCTGACACACCGACAACTCCGCTCTCAGGCCCTCTAACTTAGCAGCTAGGCTGCCAAGCCGACCCACCATAAAACTTTGCCCAAAATCCGCCAGCTACGATCCGCACTTAGGGATACCGGCTCATACTCGCGGCTGTCCGGCAAGAGAAGTTCGGTGCCATCGAAACGCTGGAGCCTAGAGACGATCAACCCCTTATCCTTATGCCACGCGATAACGATCTTCCCGTATAGCTTCGATCGCTCCACTTGCGCTGCATCTACAGCGATGATGTAGTCATCCTGAATTGAGGGGGCCATCGAATTTCCCTTAACACGTAGGCAACTTGTAAACGCTGGGTTCGGGCACCACTCGCTTGGCGCGGCGAGCATAGATTCAGGCGGGACTCGATCAAATCTTGGGACGGTGTCGCCTTTTGTTGCGTGAGTTCCCGCGTTCACCGGCAATAAGGGAACAACGACGAGTTGTCGCTCCTTGGTCAACCGTTGGCTCGCGCCAGCATGGATGATCTTTAACTTGGGAGAAAGTCGGGTCGAGCTCGGCCGTGGTCGGGCCGCGGGAAGGACGCGCATGAGATCAGAGCTGTGCAGCCCGGCGCGTTCCCAAAAATACCAGCATTCGGGATCGCCGGCGAGATTCCCAAGCTGAATATACATATCGGCAGGGGGCTCCTGCGCTCCTCGTTCCCAGCGGGAAACGGTCATCGGAGAGGTGTTGAGCTCATTGCCGAGGCTGCCCTGGCTATGGGACAGACGTCGCCTCAGGGTCTCGATCTTACGCGACCATTCAGGAGCAGCGGTTTTGCGTTGATGCCGCATGGTAGCCGCCACAGCGGTGCAGGCATTTGGATGTTCTAAACCAACTTCTGAGTTGGTTGAATGCCGACTCCCAATGACTTAAAGGGACCACTCGATCCGAGACTAGCATCAACCCGTGACCGTCAGCGACGCTCATCCTGAGGTGGGCTCAATCTCGGCTTCGGAGTGCTTAATCACATGATAGCAAACTGGATCGTGCCGGTTCTGCCGCCCCCAGGCTTTCGAATGTGTGTATTGCATCACTTGTCCTCTGGGGATCGCAGCCTTACTGCGAAGGACAGCCCTTGCCATTTGGCGCCGAGCGAGCAAAATAATCGTTTGGCGCTCTAGACGAAATTGTTATAACATTTTAGCCGATCGTTTTATTGCAGTCCCTCCTTTATCTAGCTCCTTTGCGGACACGGACGCAGGCACTGAAGCTTGCAAAAAGGCACCGGGTTCCTTGAGAACCGTGGGCGGGCATATCGACTACGGCTAAAGCGATGATCGGTTCTTACGAAATCCGCCTGGTTGCGCTCTCGGTCGTAATCGCGATCTTTGCGTCGTTCGCTGCTCTTGACCTTGCTGGACGAACCACAGCTGCAAGCGGCCGAGTTCGGCTTGCCTGGCTGGCAGGCGGGGCGATAGCAATGGGCGCGGGCATTTGGTCCATGCACTACATCGGAATGCTGGCTTTCACCTTGCCAGTGCCAGTGCTCTACGATTGGCCTATGGTGTCGCTCTCGCTGGTCGCTGCCGTTTTCGCGTCAGCTGTGGCCCTCTTTGTAGTGAGCCGGAACACAATGAGCTGGGCTCGCGCGCTCGCCGGCAGCGCGATTATGGGGGGAGGCATCGCGACCATGCATTACACGGGCATGGCCGCTATGCGTTTACCGGCGATGTGGTCCTACGACCCGCGGATTGTGACTTTGTCAATTGCGCTCGCGATCGTGATTTCGTTGATTGCAATCCTGCTCACGTTTCGCTTTCGGGAAGATGCAAAGTCCTCGGCTTCGTGGAAAATTGCCGCGGCGGTGGTGATGGGATCCGCCATACCGGTTATGCATTACACCGGAATGGCCGCAGCGCGGTTCACACCCTCTACGGTCGCCCCAGATACTACGCACGCGGTAACCACCTCGACTCTCGGCATCGCGGGCGTCAGTGCCGCCACTCTGTTGGTTCTCGGGATTGCGGTACTAACGTCGGCTGCAGATCGCCACTTCTCTGCCCAAAAGATGAAGGCCGAAAGCAAGTTTGGAGGGCTCTTGGAAGCGGCGCCGGACGCCATGGTGGTGGTCGATCGAGAGGGCAAGATCGTCCTGGTAAATGCTCAGACGGAAAAGTTGTTCGGCTATCACCGCCAAGAGTTGTTGGGCCAGCAAATTGAAGTCCTCGTGCCAGAGCGTTTTCGCCGTGTCCATCCGGGGCACCGAGCCGGTTTCTTTGGCGAACCGCGAACGCGGCCCATGGGGGCAAGTCTGGAACTATTCGGTTCGCACAAGGATGGTCGCGAATTTCCCGTGGAAATTAGCCTCAGTCCGTTGGAGACGGATGCCGGCACGCTGGTTACGAGCGCCATCCGCGACATTAGCGAGCGCAAGCGGGCGGAAGAGGGTCTGCGGCTCCTTTCAGGGAAGCTGCTGCACATGCAGGACGAGGAACGACGACGGCTTGCCCGTGAGTTGCACGACAGCGCTGGACAGATACTTGCCGCCTTGAGTATGAACCTGACGCCGCTGGAGTCTGATAGTGGCCGGACCAGTCCCACGGCAGCCAAGGCAGTCGAGGAGAGTCTTCGACTCGTGAACGAGTTGTCGCGGGACTTGCGGACGATCTCCCATCTGTTGCACCCACCATTGCTCGATGAAGTCGGTCTTTCATCCGCCCTTCGTTCGTTTCTGGAGGGGTTCACCGATCGGAGCAAGATTAAAGTTGATTTCGAGATCCCCGACGATTTTGGCCGTCTCCCGCAGGACGTCGAAACTGCTGTTTTCCGGGTGGTGCAGGAGTGCCTGACAAATGTGCACCGACATTCCGGAAGCTCGATAGCGAATATTTGCATTGCTCGCGCGAACGGCCATGTTCGCGTGGAAGTGGCGGATCATGGGAAAGGCATCCCGCCAGAAAAGAGAGCTGCGATGAATTCGGCTGGCGTGCCCGGCGTGGGAATTAGGGGCATGCGCGAAAGACTCCGGCAGTTGGGTGGCACATTGCAAATCTCTTCGAATGGCGTCGGAACGGTAGTAGTAGCTGAGCTACCGGTGGCAAGCACGTCGTCGACGGCGCTTGCGTAACAAAGGTCCTATGCGAGAACAACAGGAAGAATGGATGGAGCTGTGCAGGCAAGCTTCAGTCGAACAGGATCGCGAAAAACTGTTCCGGCTTGTTTGTAGGATCAATGAACTGTTGGAAGCCAAAGACAGCCGCTTACGTTCGGGCGCTGCGGAGCCTCAATCTGATGGCAAGCGAGTCTTTCAGATTGCCTACGATGAGATGTTGCTGGTTAGCAGAACGGAAATACTGAAAAATCGAGGATACGAAGTTAGTTCTGTGCTTGGGAACGATGCTGCGAAACGCATTCTCGACAAGCGCGAACGTTATCGCATATTTATCGTCGGACATGCGGCGCCAAAGGAAACCAGAGAAGAAATGGTTCGCTGGTTGAAGGCAACTTTCCCGAACACAAAGATTGTGGTGGTGAATCCTCCGGCTTCTGCGATTCTTGCGGAAGCAGACTACAACGTGGTTCTGAAC
>JBAVAV010000456.1:0-2290 GCA_049585895.1 Candidatus Sulfotelmatobacter sp.
GATCATGAGGCGGCTGCGGTTGGGCGTCTTCACAAGCGGACAACCGTCCTCGAAGATGTCGCGCGACTACGCGCCGCGGGAATTCTGAACTTCAACATCGATCTGATTGCCGGACTGCCGCACCAGACCGCCGCAAGTTGGGAGTTTTCGCTGGCCGAGACGATCGCGACTCTGGCGCCGCATGTCAGCATCTATATGCTGGAAGTGGATGAAGATTCTCGCCTGGGGCGCGAATTGATCGCCGGGGGCGCACGCTATCACGCCCATTTTGTGCCGGACGAGAATGCCATCGCAGATTTCTATCTCACGGCGTGTGACCGGCTCGAAGCTGCCGGCATCGCGCAGTATGAAATTTCCAACTTTGCGCGCGCCGGGTTCGAGTCGCGGCACAATCTGAAGTATTGGACGCGGCAGCCTTATCTCGGCTTTGGAGTGGACGCGCATTCCATGCTGGCTTCGACGAGAGTAGACGATGATGCGGTACGATTCTCAGCCGCCGATGTGCTCGAACAATACGTAGCTGGTGCGCCTCTGATGCCCAGCGTGGTCAGCCGCGGCATGGCGCTGGAAGAGACTTTTTTCCTCGGCCTACGGCTGACTCAGGGAGTGAATCTGCGCACGGCCGCTGCGGAGTTTGGCAGCGAGGCCGTCGCAGATTTCGGCGATGCGATCGCAGACTTCGTCGAGGCTGGGCTGCTCTCCCGCGACGGCGATTCCATCCAGCTAACCTCGCGCGGGCGCCTGCTTTCCAACGAAGTCTTCCAAAGATTTCTACTGTCCAACCATACCGCGGCTTTATGACGTCGGCGATGATAGATTCGCCGTAATTCTGCAAACCATCCGGTCGGTAGGGTTAACACATCGAACGGCCGTAATCGTCAATGATTGCGCGGCTTGCGGCGGGTTCTGTTTGGCCGACCTCAGGTAACTATTCGCCCTGAGGGCGCTGTGTTCTAATCGAAAGTCAGCGAATTCGTGTTGCGCAATCGTAGCAACCGCGTTCGGCCGCTACCTTGCCGGAGGACATTTGGATTTTCAACTCAACGACGAACAGCTGCACCTGAAGAAAAGCGTGCGCGAGTTTGCCGAGCGCGAGATTCTGCCCAACGTCATGAAGTGGGACGAGGCCGGTGAGTTTCCTCTGGCCCCGATCAAGGAACTGGGCAAGCTCGGGCTGCTCGGCATGATTTTTCCGGCAGAATACGGCGGAGCCGGCATGGGCTACGTGGAATATGCCACGGCCATCGAGGAGCTTTCGCGCGTAGATGGTTCGGTGGGCATCATTGTGGCGGCGCACACGTCGCTGTGCTCAAACCACATTTTCCTGGCTGGCAACGAAACACAAAAGAAAAAATACGTCAGCAGGCTGGCTACCGGGGAATTCATCGGCGCCTGGGGATTGACCGAGCCCTCTGCCGGATCGGACGCGGGCAGCGCGCGCATGTCCGCGCGGCGCAAAGGACGCGAATGGGTGCTGAACGGCACCAAGACCTTCATCACCAACGGGCACTACGCCGATGTGGTGGTCGTGATCGCCGTGACCGACCGCGCCGCGCGCACGCACGGGCTCTCGGCGTTCGTGGTGGAGAAAGACACCAAGGGCTTTCGCCCGGGCAAGAAGGAAAACAAGCTCGGCCTGCGCGCCAGCGATACGGCAGAATTGATCTTCGAAGATTGCGTGGTCTCGGCGGAGAACCTTCTGGGCGCGGAGGGGCAGGGATTTGTCGACGCCATGCGGGTGCTCGATGGAGGCCGCATCTCGATTGCTGCATTGTCGCTGGGGATGGCGCAGGGCGCGTACGAGGCCGCGCTGAAATATTCCAAGGAGCGCAAACAGTTTGGCAAGGCCATCAGCGATTTTCAGGCTATCCAATGGAAGCTGGCCGACATGGCTACTGAGATCGACGCCGCCCGGCTGCTCACCCTGCGTGCCGCATCGATGAAAGACGCCGGGATGAAGACGACGCAGGAATCTTCCATGGCGAAACTTTACGCCAGCGAAGTGGCCGTGAGATGCGCCAATGAAGGCGTGCAGATCCACGGCGGCTACGGCTTCATTAAGGATTATCCCGCCGAGAAGTACTATCGTGACGTGAAGCTGTGTACTATTGGCGAAGGCACCAGCGAGATTCAGCGGCTGGTGATTGCGCGGCAGTTGCTGAAGGAGTAGTCTCGGCGTTGGTCTCTCGACCAGAGTGTTACACGTGGTCCTGGCGGCTGGCATGTTCATTCTTCACGGTGCCTATCATTTTTGGCCCAAGCGAGTCGCGTTTCGCAACGACTACTGCAT
>JBAVAV010000457.1:0-1723 GCA_049585895.1 Candidatus Sulfotelmatobacter sp.
GAGCTTTAGTGACGTAAGTCCCGCCGTATCCGAGTGGCTGGTTGGCGGCGAAATCGCGCAGGGAAAGAATGCGCGTCTTCCAGGTCAGGACCGGCTCGACAGGTAGCCGCAGCGTGCCGCCACTGACTTCGCGTCCGGCGCGCGTGAACGGCAAGTAATAGCCATAGAGTGCGACGCCCGGCCGGACCATGGTATTCCAGGTCTCGCCGCGGGAGATGACGGCGCCTGTATTGGCCGCGTGCACGAACGGTGGATCGAAACCCGCGCCACGCACCATGCGTAACGCATCGGCAAAACGGCGTTCCTGCTCGCTCACCGAGGGAGCATCCATGATCTCGGACGATGCCAGGTGAGTGGAGAAACCTTCGAGAACCAAATGCGGGGATGACTTCAGAGCGGCGAGTACGGCGGGCAACTGATCGAGAGCTACACCCAGACGGCCCATCCCGGTGTCGACTTTCAAATGTACGGGATGCGGCCTCGCTCCTACCGTAGCGGCACCCTTTTCCAGGGACTCGATGTGCCAGGGTTCCCAGACGGTTGGGGTCAGGCGCAGGCGAACAATTTCATTTTCCTCGCCGCGCCAGAAACCGGTCATGAGAAGAATTCGCGCTTCGATGCCGGCCTCACGCAGCGGAATTGCCTCGTCGAGCGAAGTGACGCCCAGCCAGCTTGCGCCTTCGGCTTCGAGCGCGCGCGAGCACTCGACCGCGCCGTGGCCGTAGGCGTCGGCCTTAACTACGGCGCACACGGTCACGCCCGCGCTCACATGATCTTGGACGGTGAGGAAGTTTTGCCGCAGCTTGGTCAGAGAAATCTCGGCCCAAGTTGGGCGGGTTGCCACGCGGGCCAGCGTTTCTACGGTAGTCGCCACTTCGCTCGATTATAGCGGGAGCAGAATGCGCTCCCGAGTTACGCATGGGCTACGCCCGCGGAACTTCCCGCGCAAGGGATCGATGCCCAGCGGGACTAGAAACGAATGGGGCTTGCGCCGGTAGAACGCGTATGAAGCTAAGAGAAGAAACCGGGATAAGGGTTTCTTTACCGCGAAGCGCTCAGCGCCGGAACGGCTTTCGATCCCGGCCGCCACCACCAGATGAACCCGCCAGCTACCACCAGCCCAATCGAGATTAACTGGGTGCCGCTCATGGCACCGCCGAACACCGACCCCCGGCCCGGATCGTCCCGGATAAACTCCAGAAAGAACCGGGCCACGCCGTACAAAAAGAGGAACGCGCCAAATATCTGGCCATCAAATTTTCTGCGCTTCAACAGCCACATCAGGAAAAAGAAGTTCGCCAGTTCCACCGCTGCCTCAAACAACTGCGTTGGCTCAAGTGGAATGTTCAGCGGCGTGCCGGCAATCTCGAAAGCCAGCGGATTATGGAATGTGACGCCCCAGAAACGGCTGGTCGGCTTTCCGAAGCAGCATCCTGCGGCAAAGCACCCAACCCGGCCGATGGCGTGGCCCAGCGCCAGCCCGGGCGCGAATGCGTCGCAAGTTCGAAGCGCGGGAAGATGATGTTTGCGGACGTACCACGCGGCTGCCACGAATGCCCCGATCAGTCCGCCGGAGAACACTCCGCCGGCCTGCAGCGTGCTGATGCTAAAAATTTCCGAAGGATGCGCCGCGTAGATGCTCCAATCATTGATGACATACAGCACCTTTGCGCCGACGATCCCGCACAGCACCACCAGAATTCCCAGGTTCCAGGCCTTTTCG